>JAWLGG010000561.1:0-2529 GCA_041685155.1 Chromatocurvus sp. | reverse complement strand
TACCGGTTCGAGGTGATCGCCGTTCCCGGCCACACGCTGGATCACATCGCCTTTTTCCAGGCGGGAGAGGCCCCCCTGCTGTTCTGCGGCGACACGCTGTTTGCCGGTGGCTGCGGGCGTGTCTTCGAGGGCACGTACCCCATGATGTTCGAGTCTCTGCAGCAACTGGCGACGCTGCCGGACGAGACCCGGGTTTATTGTGCCCACGAATACACCCGGGCCAATCTTGACTTTGCCCGAGCCGTTGAGCCGCACAATTCAGAGCTTGCGAAGCGGATTGCCCGTGTCGACGCACTGCGGGGTGATGACCAGCCCACTGTGCCCTCGCTGCTTGCCACCGAGCGTGCGACAAATCCCTTCATGCGGTGCTCGCAGGCTAGCGTCATACAGGGCCTGGCGGCCGCTGGCCGGCCTGCGGACGGCGCACCGGAGGATTGCTTTTCCGAGCTGCGGCAGTGGAAGGACAATTTCCGGTGAGCGTAAGGTCGCCGCTCTGGCGAATCGGGATTACGCTGCCAGTACTGATGCTCGCGGCCTGTCAGGGGCTTGGTCCAACGGTGTCAGAGCCTGAGCGGGAAGACCATAACGTAAGCCCCCGGGTCGCTGCAGTGGACACGCCTGTGGTGCCGGCAACCCCGGAGCCCCCGCCGGAGGACCTCTGGGAGCGCATGCGTCGCGGCCTGGGCTGGCGTGCTGAGGACAATTCGGCGGTACGCAGTGCACGCGATGCCTATCTGGCGCAGCCACTTTATCTGCAGGTGGTCGGCCAGCGGGCTCAACGGTACCTTCATTATATTGTGGAAGAAGTCGAATCCCGCAACATACCAATGGAGCTCGCACTGCTGCCGCTGGTCGAGAGCACGCTTGATCCTTTCGCTGTATCGCCGCAGCAGGCAGCGGGCCTGTGGCAGATCATGCCCGCAACCGCGAAGTACCTCGGTATGCAAACCGACTGGTGGTATGACGATCGCTTTGACCTTAGAGATTCAACGCGGGTGGCGCTGGACTATCTGGAGGACCTGCACGCCGACTTCGACGGTGACTGGCTGCTTGCCCTGGCCGCCTACAACGCGGGTAAAGGCCGGGTCGCCAGCGCCGTTCGGCGCAATGCCGCCCGCGGCCAGGCCACCGACTACTGGTCACTGTCGCTGCCGCGGGAAACCCGTCACTATGTGCCGCGATTGCTGGCACTGAGCGAGATCATACGCAACGCTGACGACCTCGGCGCCGAGCTGCCACCAGTGGCCAACGCGCCTGCCTTTATCGCGGTTTCAACCGGCGGTCAGATCGAGCTGCAGCGCGCGGCACAGCTCGCAGGTGTGGAAATCGCGACACTGCGCAGCTACAACCCGGGACACCTGCGCTGGGCGACAGCGCCAGAGCGGGATGAAATACTGCTGCCGGAGCTGCATGCCAGGCGCTTCAGCAGGGCTCTGGCCACGCTCTCCACGGATGAACGCGTGAGCTGGTCTCACTATCGCATCCGCTCCGGTGACAATCTTGGCGGAATCGCGCGCCGCTTTGGTACGCAGGTAGAGCTGCTGCGAGAGGTCAACGCCATCGAGGGCCATTTCATTCGAGCGGGCGATACCCTGCTGATCCCCCGCAGTGGCAACTGGCGCGGCAGTCTTGACATTGCCCGAAGCGCGGACGTCGAGCGCGAACGCGCCTATCGCGTGCGATCCGGAGATTCACTTTATCGCATCGCTAACCGGTTCAACGTCACCATTGACGAGCTGGTGACCTGGAACAAGATCGACCCGTCAGACTATCTTCGTCCGGGGCAGACGCTGACATTGTTTGTCGGTGGCGGTTAGCCGTCTTCACCGCCTGCGCTGTCAAGGTCCACCCGGCACTGTTACCATGATGTCTCAGAGATCATGAGTCGGCAAACAGCCATCAGGAAGCGCCACATGAGCGACAATTCGCCCGTCCACAACATCAACGTCGCATCCCAGGAAGTTCTTGTGACGCCGGAAAGGCTCAAGGCAGTGCTGCCGCTCAGTGATGCAGGAAGGGGTGTCGTGACGTCCGGTCGTGAGGCGATATGGGACATCCTTGACGGTCGCGATCAGCGCCTGTTCATTGTGGTGGGGCCCTGCTCCATTCACGACCCCCGGGCAGCCATGGATTATGCGCGTCGGCTGAAAGCACTGGCCGCGGAGCTTTCGGATACGCTGTACATTGTAATGCGGGTTTATTTTGAAAAACCGCGCACCACGGTGGGTTGGAAAGGCCTGATCAATGACCCGCACATGGATGATTCATTCAAGATCGAGGAAGGTCTGCACATTGGCCGCAGGCTGCTGCTCGAGATTCTCGAGCTGGGTCTGCCAACCTCCACGGAGGCTCTGGATCCGATCTCGCCCCAGTACCTGCAGGACCTGATCACCTGGTCGGCGATCGGTGCGCGAACTGCCGAGTCACAGACGCACCGAGAGATGGCCAGTGGACTGTCCTCGCCCGTCGGCTTCAAGAACGGTACAGACGGCAATCTCCAGGGCCAGGTGTCGGTGTTCACAACCCGCG
>JAWLGG010000560.1:0-2533 GCA_041685155.1 Chromatocurvus sp. | reverse complement strand
GTGCCCGCGACAGCTGCGGTGGGCGCGCCCGGGCCAGCATGTAGAGGCCGGCCAGCAGCGCAATCCCGGCGGCGGCCGCGTGCAATGCCATGGCGGCGACCGGTGTGAGCGCATCGTCGGCGACAAGGGCGGCGCAAACGCACAGGGCTAGCACCAGACCATGGCGGAACACCAAGTCGGGCAATTGCCCCTGCAGGACGTGATTCAGGCCGCGCAGCGCGGCGCCGGCAAGATTGCCCAGCACCATCAGCGGAGCCAGAATCATACCCCAGACGAAGGTGGCAAGCTGCTCGCCCGTGAACGACGCGGCCAGCGTCCAGGCGGCGCTGCCGGCCACCAGGGCGACGGCAGCAGCGAGGCCCAGCGACACCCCGGCTGCCCAGCGCCACACGCCCAGCATGAGGTTCCAGCCGCGGTGCGCTCCGGCGCGGGCGGTTTCGCGCACCAGCAGCATTGGCAGTCCAAGTTCCGCTGGCACCACCATCAGCCAGACCAGTGCGTAGACATACGCATAAAGACCATAGCCGCCTGGCCCCAGGACGCGGGCGAGCAGGATGGTCAGCGCGAGCACCAGACCAGCACTGGTGAGTTTGAGGGCCAAGCTGCCAATGCTGCCGCGCACGAGCGGCGACTGGAATGCACCAGCATCGGGTACCGGTTCCTGTTCAGGCATCGTCGTCGATGTGCGGCCGCAGGGTGAGCAGCAGCAGGCGATCCTCACGCCATCGCCAGCGTTCACGGTGGGGCATGGCGCCCCCCTTGAAGGCAACGGCGATTCGTTCGCTGTCCGAGCTGATCCCTTCGGCTCCCGCCGGCGTTGACATGACGAACTCTCTTGTTGAGCGATTCAGCGCCTGGACGTGCAGCGTCAAGTCGTCCGGCAGTGTCACGGGCAATCCATGCGCCGCATCGCCAAGCGGTGGGGCAGCCAGCCGTTGGAACGCGAGTGCGCCGCGGCGGGGACCAAACGACGTACTCAGTACCACACGTTTGTCGTCCAGAAAGGTCATGCCCTGGACCTTATTGCGATGGTTCAAGGCGGCATCCGGTCGGTAGACCTCGAAACGCACGCTGGAGAACGAGACATGGTAGCTCGTGCGGTTCACAGGCCGCAGCGTATCGAGAAGCGGGAAGTACCGGGTCAGCCGTGAATCATGAAGATTACCGAACGCCTGCGTCTGCAATTGGCTATCCGCCACAACGTTCGGTGCAAATACCAGCAGGGCCAGCAGCACGACCAACCGCGGACGCGCTCGCCTCGATACGGTGCCCCATTGCGGAGACCCACAAGTTTGCGACGACCGGTTCAGCATGGACAGGTGCTCTTGACGACTTGCTTATCCACAGTCAGGACGGCGTGATGGCGTTTGGGGTACCGTATACCGAACTCGGAATTTCCGGGTCAACTCGTCACTAGTGTAATGCCTAGTCGGTTACTCATTTTCTCGGCGAGGCATCGCGGGGGCTGGCAAGGCGGGGCGACGAGCAATAGCGCATTCTATTGTGTGGCAGTGCAACGCCGCCGGACGCCACAAGACCCAGCGAGACGTTGTGCCCATTTGCAAGACAGGATGCTCGTTCGACAGGAGGTCAGCCGCGCCTTCGCCCCGGATCGTGCTGCTTTTCACGCGGCGGCGCTGCGCTCCACCACCGGCCGCACGTCCGCCGGCGGGTCGTGCCGCGCCTCGCGGAACGACACCAGGCGGCGCTTGTCCTCGTCCCACAGGGCGAGGCCTACTGCCGCGATGCTCTGGCGCAGGGTGATGCGGCTGACATTGGCGAGTTCGGGATAGTCGCGCAGCACTTCGGCCAGCCGATACGAAGGCACCCGGCAACAGAGGTGGTGCAGGTGGTGGACCCCGATGTTGGCACTGAACCAGCGCAACACCCCGGGCAGAACGTAGTGCGAGCTGCCGTGCAGGGCCGATTCGTCGAACGACCAGTGCTCTTCATGTTCCCAGTAGGTGTCCTCGAACTGGTGCTGGACATAGAACAACCAGACACCGATCGATGCCGCCAGCAGCGTAATCGGTAATTGCACGAGCAGGAATGTGGATACGCCGACCGCCATCATCAGTCCGCCGCACAGCGCCACGGCGGTTGCATTGGTCGCCATTGTGCTGACCCAGGGCATCCAGCCGGCGCGCATGAACCCGAGTGGCAGGCGATAGTGGAACAGGAAAACCCAGGCCGGGCCGATCCCGAAAAGCACGATCGGGTGGCGATACAAGCGATAGCGCCAGCGCTGCCAGCGCGGCAGGCCCCAGTACTCGCGCACGGTAACGGTAGCGACCCCACCGATGTGCGGCCGGTCGAGGTTGCCCGAGGTCGCGTGGTGGATGTTGTGGGTGTAGCGCCAGAAATCGTAGGGCGTGAGCGTCAGAACACCGATGGCCCGGCCGACCCAGTCATTCGCGCGCTTGGCAGCGAAGAACGAGCGGTGGCCGCAATCGTGCTGGATCATGAATAGGCGGACGAGGAAGCCGGCGGCCGGCACGACGAGCACAAGGGCAGCCCAGTAGCCGGCGTTGAC
>JAWLGG010000060.1:0-10425 GCA_041685155.1 Chromatocurvus sp. | reverse complement strand
CAGTTACACGGGTCATAGGCTCAGTTAACCGGACAGTAGTGGTTAAGCATAAAAATTTATTTAAGCAAACAGGATTTAACATCATGGCAACACTGCCCCCCCGCGAGCCCGACCAGGCCTCCTCCCTTGAGCACTTCGACAAGCACTGGCACATGTCGACTGACAGTCACGAAGTCGCGCTCACCGAGGTGGAATTCTCGATCTTCCGTATATTCTCGGCGTTCACGCGCTGGATGGATGATCTGACCCGTTGTTGCCAGGATGGCGCGGACGCCAGCTGCAGCGGGATTGATTTT
Organism: Chromatocurvus sp.; assembly: GCA_041685155.1. GTDB lineage: Bacteria > Pseudomonadota > Gammaproteobacteria > Pseudomonadales > Halieaceae > Chromatocurvus. Next base: position 10,129 of record JAWLGG010000060.1, on the reverse strand, counting down.
GCTCTGCTAAACGTCGTGCGCATGCACGATCGGCCAAAAGGTATTTCCGAGCTTGGGCGCCTGATGAACCGTGACGATATTCCGAATATCCAGTACAGCATCCGCAAGCTGACGAAGGCGGGCCTCATCGAAAAAGTCGGAACGGAGGGCAACAAGAAGGGCGCGATGTATCGAACCACAGTGCGCGGTGAGGAGGCGACCAACCTCTACGCCAAGTACCGGCGCGAGCTGCTGACGCCCCTGACCCGGGCAATATCCAACAGCGACGAGCGCATGGAGGAGGTCGCAAACATGCTCACCCTGCTATCGGGGATATACGATCAGGCTGCCTGCGTCGCTGCGACGCATCGCGATATCTGATCCAGGGGTCGACCGTGGCGGGTTTCAGCCGCCGTAGTGCGCCTCGTCCGTGCCCGCGAGCGCCGAGATGTTGAGCAGACCGCGTGCCGTGATCGAGGGCGTCACGATGTGTGCGCGATTGTTCATGCCCATGAGAATGGGGCCCACTTCCAGCGCGCCGGCGCGCATCTTGAGAATGTTGCGCACGCCTGAGGCGGCATCGGTATTGGCGAACACCAGCACGTTGGCCGGGCCCTCGAGGCGTGAATCCGGGAAAATGCGTCGGCGAAGTTCCGGGTCCAGCGCGCTGTCGGTATGCATCTCTCCCTCGTAGTCAAAGTCGGGTTCGCGCAGCGCCAGCAGGTCCAGTGCCTCGCGCATGCGCCGTCCGGTGTCGATATCGAGGTTGCCGAACTGGGAATGTGAGCACAGCGCGATATTCGGTGTGAGCCCGAAGCGGCGCACATGCTGCGCCGCGCCCATCACGGTTTCCATGATCTGGTCCGGCGTGGGCTCCGGATGCACGTGGGTGTCTGCGACAAACAGGGGCTCGTCTTCCATGATCATCAGCGACAGTGCTCCCAGCGGCTTGCGCCCGTCACGGGCGAGAATCTGGCTGACATAGTTCAGGTGCCACAGGTACTGGCCGAAGGTGCCGCAGACCAGGCTGTCGGCGTCGCCGCGATGTACCATGATCGCTGCAATCGCCGTGGTGTTCGTGCGCATGATCACCCGCGCCAGATCCGGCGTGACGCCGCGCCGGGCCATGAGCTTGAGATAGGTTTCCCAGTAGTCCCGGTAGCGGGCGTCGTCCGCCGGGTTGACGATGTCGTAGTGCTCCCCGGGGCGGATGGTCAGGCCGGCGCGCTCGCTCTGGCTCGCGATCACGTCCGGGCGTCCGATGAGGATGGGCCGGTCGGTCATCTCCTCCACGATAGCCTGGGCCGTGCGCAATACCCGCTCGTCCTCGCCCTCAGCGAACACGATGCGCCGCTGTGACTGCGCGGCGGCGGCAAAAACGGGGCGCATGAGCAGGGCCGAGCGGAATACAGAGCCGTCCAGACGCTCCTTGTAAGCAGCGAAATCCTCGACCGGGCGCGTTGCAACGCCGGACTCCATGGCAGCCCTGGCCACGGCAGTGGCGACCACGCCCATCAGCCTGGGGTCAAAGGGTTTGGGGATCAGGTAGTCCGGGCCGAAAACCAGCTGCTCGCCCTGATAGGCGGCGGCCGCCTCGGCACTGGTGGTCGCCCTGGCCAGCGCCGCGATACCCTCGATGCAGCCGATCTGCATGGCATCGTTGATCTCCGTGGCGCCGACGTCCAATGCACCGCGGAAGATAAAGGGAAAGCACAGAACATTGTTGACCTGGTTCGGGTAATCGGAGCGCCCGGTGGCGATGATGGCGCCGGGCGCCACGCTGCGAACCTCGTCCGGCATGATCTCCGGGTTCGGGTTGGCCAGGGCAAAGACCACAGGCCGCGGCGCCATTTTCTTCACCATGTCGGCATTCAGTGCGCCGGGGCCCGACAGGCCGAGGAAGAAATCTGCATCCCCGATGACGTCGTCCAGCGTGCGCCCGCTGCTGTCCTGCGCAAAGGCCGCTTTCTGCGGATTCATGTCTTCCGTGCGGCCTGCATAGACCAGCCCGTGGATATCACAAAGCCAGATGTTCTCGCGCTTCACACCCAGCTTGACCAGCATGTTCAGGCAGGCAATGCCCGCTGCGCCGCCGCCGGCAGAGACCACCTTGATGTCCTCGAAGCGTTTGTCCGCGAGCATCAGCGCATTGGTGGCGGCAGCGCCGACCACGATGGCCGTGCCGTGCTGGTCGTCGTGAAACACCGGGATATTCATGCGCTCACGACACAGTTTCTCGACAATGAAGCAGTCCGGTGCCTTGATGTCCTCGAGATTGATGGCGCCGAAGGAGGGCTCAAGTGAACAGATGATATTGGCGAGTGTTTCCGGGTCGGATTCGTTCAGCTCGAGGTCAAAGCAGTCGATGTTGGCGAACTTCTTGAACAGCACCGCTTTGCCTTCCATGACCGGCTTCGCTGCAAGCGGGCCGATGTTGCCGAGCCCGAGCACCGCGCTGCCATTGCTGACTACCGCAACCAGATTGCCGCGTGCCGTGTAGTCCGCGGCGCGCTGGGAGTCTTTCTGGATTTCAATGCAGGCCTCGGCAACCCCGGGTGAGTAGGCGCGGGCCAGATCCTGGCCGTTGGCCAGTGGCTTGGTGGCACGTATTTCCAGCTTTCCCGGCTTGGGGTGCGAGTGATAGTGGAGGGCGGCCTGGCGCGCTGCCTCGCGGTTCTTGCTGTTGTCCATGCTGCTTCAGCCCTGCAAAAGGCACGATTATAAAGCATCGCCGCGAAAGCTGAGCGATGTCGCGGGTTACGGTGTGTTCACGCTTGCTGCGTCTGGGTCGCCAAGGTAGCGTCCGGTCAGAACTCCAGCCGTCATTGAGCCGTTCACGTTCAGTGAGGTTCGCGCCATGTCGATGAGTGGCTCGATGGAGATCAGCAGCGCCGCGACCGTCACGGGAAAGCCCATGGCCGGGAGTACGATAAAGGCGGCGAACGTGGCGCCGCCACCGACGCCGGCGACGCCGAAAGAGCTGATGGCAATGATACCGACAAGACCGGCGATGAACGACGGATCCATCGGGTTGATGCCCATGCTCGGGGCGACCATGGTCGCCAGCATGGCCGGATAGATGCCGGCACAGCCGTTCTGGCCAATGGTGGCACCAAAGCTGGCCGAGAGGTTCGCGATCGGTGCCGGCACACCGAGACCATCAATCTGGGTTTCCACGTTGAGCGGAATGCTGGCGGCTGAGCTGCGCGACGTGAAGGCAAAGGTCAGCACCGGCCATACCTGCCTGATGTAGTGAACGACGTTGACCCCACTCAGGCCCAGCAGCGTTGCGTGCACGCCAAACATGATCGCGATGGCGAGGTATGAGGCGGCGATGAAGCCCAGCAGGTTGAGGATGTCCGAGGCGTCGGACCCGGCCACGACGCGGGTGATCAGGGCGAGGATGCCGTAGGGCGTCAGGGCCATGATCATCTGCACCAGCTTCATCACGATGGCCTGGGCCGTGTCGATGAACTCGCGGATGGCGCGGCCTCGCTCCGGGTTCTCGCGCGAGACCCCGAGGGCGGCGATACCGAACAGGATACCGAAGATCACCACGCCGATAATGGAGGTCGGTCGCGCCTCGGTCAGGTCCAGGAACACGTTGGAGGGAACGAAGCGTACCAGCATGTCGGCAAGGCCCAGATCGCCGAACTCCGCATAGCGTTCGCTGAGATCACGGGCGCTCTCCATTTCCCGCGCGCCCTGGGTCAGGCTGTCGGCGGAGAGGCCGAACACCCGCGTGACCGTGATGCCCACGAGCGACGCAATCATGGTGGTGCCGATGAGAATACCGATCACCATGCCGCCGATACGGCCGAGCGCTGCCACATCCTGCATGCGCACCACGGCGGCAATCATCATGACCAGCACCAGCGGCGTGATGATCATGCGCAGCAGGTTGATGTAGCTGCTGCCGACGACGCCGGTCCAGACCAGGGTTTCCTCGATCACGTTTGCCTGCGATGCGTAGAGAATCTGCAGGGCAAGGCCGAACAGCACGCCGGCAACCAGCCCGGCGAGGATGCGCCGGGACAGCGTGACCCGGGGGCCACGCAGCCTCGCCAGAGTGAGCACAAGGCCGGCAAAAACGACCAGATTGAGAATAACGGGAATGGACATGCACGGTTCTCGCGATAAAGGCAGCGCGCAGAATGGCGTGCACGGCGGCGGAATACAACTCTCGTTCCCTGAATGGCGCCGTCAGTGCGGCAGAGGACGTTGTCGCTGATATGCCCGCCTGGTGCGATGCTGCCCGGCCTCACATACAGTGGGCGGCACATGCGTTATGCTGTTGAGGCATTGGTGGATTCGGGAGGTAACCCGTGATGAAAGGCTGGCTGCAGTATTGCCTGGGGCTGTTGTTTCTTGTCGTCCTGGCGACCCCGCCCCTTGCGGCACAGGCGGGGGCGACGCTGCCTGTTGGGGCGGAGGGCGACCTGTTGATCCACCAGAGCAGCAGCAACCGCGTCGGCCGCGTCGTGATCGAGCCCTGACCATGTGGCTGAGGACTCGCTGTGAGCTCGAATTCACCATCATGGAGGCGACTCCGTTCGTGCTCATGCTGCGCCCGTACCGGGGGCCGAATCAGTGGGTCGCCTCCGAGGAGTGCCGGTTGACGCCAACCGTGCCGGCCAGCGAGTTTATCGACACCTTCGGCAATCTGTGCCTGCGCCTCGTGGCGCCACCCGGAGACTTTTCGGTGCGCGCCTCGGCGGAGGTCATGACGGCGGACAACTCCGACCGGGGGCCCGGCGCGCCCTTCATCGAGGTGCAGAATCTACCGGATGCCACCCTGACCTATCTGCTGCCAAGTCGATTCTGTGAGTCCGACCGCTTCCATACCATGGCCAGCGAGATCACGGCCGGTCAGCAACCCGGTTACAATCAGGTGGCGGCGATCGAGACCTGGTTGCGCGAGCGTATACGCTACCTTCCTGGCACCAGCGAGTTTCCGGAATCCGCGGTGGAGGTCAATCTGCGCCAGTCCGGTGTCTGTCGCGACCTGACGCACCTCGGCATCGCCCTGTGTCGCAGCCTGAGCATCCCGGCACGCATTGTGGTGGGCTATCTGCACGACCTGGAGCCGATGGACATGCACGCCTGGTTCGAGGCTTACGTCGGTGGCCGCTGGTACACTTTCGATGCGACCCAGGAGCATCTGCGCCGGGGATACGTGGTCATTGGTTACGGGCGCGATGCTGCAGACGTGGCGCTGTACAACCAGTTCGGTGCCCCGGTGGACTGCACGCGCCAGGATACCAGCGTTATACGCATCGACTGAACGGGCGGCGCGACGGGTACGACGGCACAATTGAGGAGCAATGAATGCGGCACGTGGTATGGATTCTCTGTCTGGTGGTGCTCCTGCCGCTGGGTGGCTGTCTGGGCATGCCCGACGGCGTGGAGCCGGTGGAGGATTTCGAGGCGCAGCGCTATCTGGGTCGCTGGTATGAAATCGCCCGGCTCGACCACAGCTTCGAGCGCGGCCTGGAGTCGGTCAACGCGACCTACAGCCTGCGCGACGACGGCGGGATCAAGGTGGTCAACCGGGGTTACGATACGGCCGATGGCGAGTGGCGCGAAGCGGTGGGCAAGGCCTACTTTGTCGAAAACGACAGTGTCGCGCATCTCAAGGTATCGTTTTTCGGGCCTTTCTACGGGTCCTACGTGGTGTTTGATCTCGACAAGCGTGATTACGACACGGCCTTTGTCTCGGGTTACAACCATTCCTACCTGTGGCTGCTGGCGCGCTCGACCTCCGTCAGCGAGGCAGTCAAGGCGGATTTTATCAGTCAGGCCAAAGCGCTGGGCTTTGCCACGGAAGACCTGGTATGGGTGGATCAGTCGCGCAACGCGACCTCCCGGTAATGGGGTAGAGCGGGGCCCTGCGGGCCCCGCGGTCGGGGCTGTTACAGGCGCATGTCGTCGCTGCGCTCGATCAGGCGCCACTGGCGCTTGCCCTTGACGTCCTCGGTGTAGCGGTATTTCACCTTTGAGCCATGCGGGGCGTCGGCGATGTCGTTGTCGCTCGGGGCCTTGAACTCGATGCGGCGATTGCGATCGCTGCGCGACATGCGGCAGGGGGCTTCCTCGCCGCGCTCGGCGGAGCGGAATGACACACGCACCTGCTCGTTGCCCGACGCTGCGCGCGTCTGGTTGACGGTGCCTTCAAGAATGCAGTCCTGGGTGATCTCTGCCTGAACCTGTACCGACAGGGCCAGTGCGATTACCGATGTCATGCCAAGTAGTGTTTTCATGTTTTATCTCCTTCGCCTCCCGGCGATAAATGCCCCTGCGATGGGGGCTTTGCGTCAGTGATGCGCCGCTGGCAGGTCATCGCCTGCCGCAGACACCGATATTCACCTGATTGTCATAATCCTGTAACAAAAAGGTGATACCGATAGTCTGACATTATGCCGATACCCTAAGAAAAATCTATCCTGTAACCTCTTTGTCACAATAAATTCATAATTGGGCAGGGCGCCGTCCGGCGTTGCTAAAAGGCAATAATTTCAACGAAAACAATGGACTGGGGCTCACTTCGGGTCAGTCGAAAATGCCGTGGACAAACCACTGCCGTTCAATGCGGTCAAAAAACACCCAGAATGCCGCGCCGAACGCGTTTGTTGCCACGAAATAGTCGCGGCTGGCGGGTTTGTGCCACCAGCCGTCTTCAATGCGCTCCGGGCCGCGAGCCAGGGTCAGCGGGCCGTTCCAGTACAGTGTGCGGGCATCCTGCTGGCGCACGGGGAGTGGCTGTGGCAGCAGCCAGAACGGCCGCAGTTCCGTGTGCGCGCTGTCCGCCCGGGATGTCGCCGGTCGCTCGGCGCTGCAGTGCACGGCGAACTCCGGCAGGTGCTCGCTGCGCGGTGCGACATGCTGTACTGCCGGCAGCCCCAGGCGGTTGCGCAGCCGGTCCGGCAGGCTGTCGAGTGGCTCGTTATCCGCGCGGCCAAACAGGTCTGCGCTGCTCAGGATGGCGTGTTCGAGCTGCGGGCTTTCCAGAACGATAGTCTCCACGCCGTCGATCAGTGTCTGGCGCTCCATGCGGGCTGTCGTCAGCAGCTTCCAGTGTCGGGCGCTGACCATGCCTTCACTGGCGCGCACGGCCAGTGACTGCCGGCGATGGTCGGCGCTGACGAAGCGCCAGTGGATTTCCCGTGTGTGCTGCTGTGTGTTCTGCAAAAAATGTTGCAATGACTCCAGCAGTAGCGTGATGGCCGGCTGCATCTCCTGCAGGTTGCCGACCTCGTAGCCGAACAGGTAGCTGTCGCTGAACTGTGACGGTGGCTGGAAGTCCGCTTCGCGGTCGTGGATGCGCCCGGTAATCTGTCCCAGCAGCGTGACCAGCGCCTTGCCGCAGCGCCTGCCAAGAGCGGGGGCCGGCAGCTGCAGCAGATGGCCCAGCGTGTGCAGTCCTGCTTTTTCCAGACCGTCCAGTCCCGGTGCCAGTGGGCTCAGCAGGGCCAGTGGAAGCGGTGCCAGGCGTGATTCGAGAGCGCTGCCCGGGTCAAGAGCGGTGGCCGGTGGAGTAAAGGTAAGCAGCCAGGCGGCCTTGGGTGTCGCGGCCATTCCGCTATCAACATGATAGCGACGCCTGCCCAGATCGCGTTCCACCTGGCGCAGCAGGCTGTGCAGGCCGCCGAACAGGCGCAGGCAGCCGCTTACCTCAAGCAGCAGGCAGTCGCCGCGCCAGGGATGCAGGTTTGGCGTGATGCTGTAGGCCCAGCAGCACAGCTCCTGCAGGCAGCGGGCCTCGGCCGCGGTATCGCGGTCAAGCAGCTGCAGGCTCTGGTCGCCGCACAGGGTCCTGGCCATGGCAATGCCCATTCCCGGCTGCAGGCCACAGGCCGTGGCGCTGTCGTTCAGGCACAGCAGGCGCTGCCGCTCGACCACGGCGCGGGGGATGTCGTCATCCCGACTCAGGCACTGCAGCGAGAGCCGGCTGAAGCGCAGGCACAACCAGAGCATAGGAAACCAATACTGTATAGATATACAGTATTCACGATGGCAGGCCGGTCCGTCTACCCCGCAGCGTTGGCAATTTATCGGTCACTGCGCCATCATGCGCGCCGCAACCAATACCAAGGGAGTCAATCTTGAAACAGCAACGTAATCGCGTACTGGCGCTGGCACTGATGTCCGCCATCGGCCTGACCGCGTGTTCGGACACGGACGATAAGGCCACCCCGGGAGCGTCAACGGCAACGGCAGACAACATGGCTGGCAATGCCCCGGCGGCGGAACAGGAGGCCCCCGCGAACTTCCGCGAGTTTCTGGAAGAGGCCTATGCCCAGGACATGGAGCGCTACCCGCTGACGGCGACCTATCGCGGTATCAAAACCAATAATGATAAGTGGAACCCGGTTTCGGAGAGCTTTCAGCAGGCAACCCGCGAGCTGAATCAGTCCCGACTGAATCAGCTGCGGCAGTATGACCGCGACAGCCTGAGTGACAGCGAGCAGCTTTCCTATGACCTGTACAAACTGGATCTGGAGCGGCAGCTGGCCGCCGACGAGTTCCGCCACCATCATTACGTGATTCACCAGTTCCGCGGTCCGCACACCGTCGTGCCGAGCACGCTGATCAATATTCACCGCGTTGGCAGCCGTCAGGACGCCGAGGATTACATCGGCCGCCTGCGCAACGTGGCAACCTATTTTGACCAGGTCATCGCGCAGATGGCTATCCGCACGGAGAAAGGCCTGTTGCTGGCCGACTGGCAGTACCCACAGATGCTGGAAGCGGCACAGAATGTGATCACCGGTGTGCCCTACGACGACAGTGGCACGGATTCCACCCTCTGGGAGGATTTCAAGGGCAAGGTGGCAGCCCTGGACATTGAGGATGATGAGCGCAAGGCCCTGCTCGACGAGGCCAGGACCGCGCTGTTGGATATCGTCCAGCCGGCCTATCAGCGGCTGATTGCGGCGATCGCCCAGCAGGCCCGGGAGGCGACCGACGCGGACGGTGTGTGGAAATTCCCCGAGGGCGACGCGTTCTACGCCCGGAATCTGCGCTGGTTCACCACCACGGACCTGAGCGCTGACGAGATACACGACATCGGTCTCAGTGAAGTGGCGCGCATCCACGAGGAGATGCGCGCGATCATGCAGGAAGTGGGTTTTGACGGCGACCTGTCGGCCTTTTTCGACTTCATGCGCGAGGATGAGCAGTTCTACTACCCGAATACCGATACCGGCCGCGAGGCGTATCTGGAGGAAGCCCGCGCGGCGATCAACACCATGAGCGAGCGTCTGCCCGAGTACTTCGGGCTGCTTCCCGAGGCCGAACTGGTGGTCAAGCGCGTGGAGCCGTTCCGCGAGCGCTCTGCCGGCAAGGCGTTCTACCAGGCACCGCCGAAGGACGGTTCACGTCCCGGTATCTATTACGCCAACCTGTACAACATGGCGGACATGCCCAGGTACCAGCTTGAGGCGCTGGCATACCATGAGGGCGTCCCGGGGCATCACATGCAGCGGGCAATTACCGTGGCGCTGGATGACATTCCCGAGTTCCAGAAGTACGCCAGCTTCACCGCGTATACCGAAGGCTGGGGGCTGTATACCGAGGAACTGGCAAAGGACATGGGTTTCTACGAGGATCCGTACTCGGATTTCGGTCGCCTGGCCATGGAGCTGTGGCGTGCCTGCCGCCTGGTGGTCGATACCGGGATACACAGCAAGCGCTGGACCCGCGAAGAGGCGATCAATTACCTGATCGAGAATACCCCGAATTCACTGGGTGATTCCACCAAGGCAATCGAGCGCTATATCGCGATGCCCGGACAGGCGACAGCCTACCTGATCGGCAAGCTGAAGATCATGGAGCTGCGCGAGGAAGCCCGCACTGCCCTTGGTGAGGACTTCGATATCCGCGACTTTCACGATCAGGTACTCAAGGATGGTCCGGTACCGTTGTCCATACTCGAGAAGAAGATCGATGCCATGATCGAGGCAGAGGCGGGCTGACGTTCGCCCGGTCAGCGGCGAGGTCTAGCCTGCATGGCTCACCGATTCACGGCTGCGGCCGCGCGACAGCGGAAAATACTGCGTTGCGCTCCGGCCGGGTGCTCGACGTACTGTCAAGTACGCCTGCGCTCCCGACCTGTCGCGCGCCTTGTCTTTTCCGCTGTCGCACGCCCTCG
>JAWLGG010000559.1:0-2539 GCA_041685155.1 Chromatocurvus sp. | reverse complement strand
CAAAGCCACCCTCACCGCCTCCGGTGGACTGGCCTTGGGCTTTCATCTCCCGGCGTTGGCCGCCGTGAACGGGCCCTGGGCCAACGAGCGGGACGGCGCAGAAATCAACGCCTGGCTGCTGATCGCCGAAGACGACAGCGTCACCATTCGCGTCGCCCAGTCGGACATGGGCCAGGGCGTGTTCACCGCCATGCCCATGATCGTCGCCGAAGAACTGGCCTGCGAGTGGCATCACGTCCGGGCCGAGTACGCCAGCGCCAACCGCAGCCTGCGCGAGAACCGGGTCTACCAGCGCATGGGTACCGGCGGCAGCAACGCCGTCAGCCATTCCCGTCCCTACCTGCAGCAGGCCGGCGCCAGCGCCCGCGAGCGCCTGATTCGGGCCGCGGCCGACGCCTGGGGGGTGCCCGCCACCGAGTGCCGGGCCGGCAGCAGCCGCGTCACCCACGAAGCCAGCGGCCGCAGCAAACGCTATGGCGAGCTTGCCGCCGCCGCGGCCTCGATCACCCTCGACGCCGAACCGGAGATCCGCAAACCAGGTGAATACCAGCTGCTCGGCAGGCCCCAGCCCCGCCTCGACGTGCCGTCCAAGGTGGACGGCAGCGCGGTGTACGGGATCGACGTGCGCCTGCCGGGCATGGTCTACGCCGCCATCAGCGCCTGTCCGGTCTGGGAGGGCCGCCTGAAATCAGTCGATCCGGCACCCGCACGCGCCATGCGTGGCGTGAAAGAGGTGCTGTCACTCGACGATGCCGTGGTCGTAGTCGCCGACAGCTACTGGCGCGCCAGGAAGGCGCTGGATGCCCTCGAGCCCCAGTGGGATTTCGGTGAGCACGCCCAGGCCAGCAGCGAGGCATTCAGAACCCGCTTCCGCGCCGCCCTGACCGAAAAGGGTACCGTGGCGGAAGAGGCCGGCGATGCCTACGGCACCCTCGAGAACGCCGCCCAGGTGATCGAGGCCGATTACAGTGCTCCGTATCTGGCTCACCTGGCTCTCGAGCCGGTGAACTGCACCGTGCACATCCAACCGGACCGGGTGGATGTCTGGACCGGCAGCCAGAATCCGGAAAGCGTGCTCAGCGTGGCGGCGGAAGAAAGCGGCCGCCCGCCGGAACAGGTACACGTGCACACCTGCCACCTCGGAGGCGGTTTCGGCCGCCGCAGCCGCCCGGATTTCGTCGCCCGGGCCGTGGCCATCGCCCGCCGCGTCGACGCGCCGGTGCAGCTGATCTTCAGCCGCGAAGAAGATACCCGTACCGGACACTACCGGCCCATGGCCGAGTTCCGTTTCCGCGCCGGCCTCGACGCGGAAGGCAAGCCGGTGGCGCTGATCAATCGCTCCGCCACCCATTCCATCCTCGCCGGACTGCGCCCCGCCGCGGTGGCCGACGGCATCGACCGGTCCTCCCTGTCCTGGCTGGCGAACAGCCCCTATGGCTTCGCTCACCGCAGCGTGGAGCATCATTTACAGCGCACCCACGTCCCGGTGTGGTTCTGGCGAGCGGTGGGCGCCACCCAAAATGCCTTCGCTTTCGAGAGCTTCATCGACGAGCTCGCCGAGGCTGCCGGACAGAGCCCCTGGCGCTTTCGTCATGACCTGCTGACGGAGCGGCCCGACCTGATCCGCGTGCTCGACGCCGCCGCGGAGAAAGCAGACTTCGACACCGAGCTGCCGCCGGGAAGGGGACAGGGCATTGCCCTGGTCGAGGGTTTCGGCTCCATCTGCGCCCAGGTCGCCGACGTGGAGGTCTCGCCCAGCGGCCAGGTGACGGTGAAACGCGTGGTCAGCGCCCTCGACTGTGGCAACACCGTCAACCCCAGGACCATCGAAGAACAGGTGCAGAGCTCGGTGGTCTACGGGCTCTCGGCAGCGTTCTGGGGCAAGCTGGAAATCCAGGACGGACGCGCCCGCCATGGCAACTTCGATCGTCACCGGGTGATGAAGATGGCCGAGACACCGCAGATGGAGACCCATCTCGTGCTGTCGGGCGGCGACAAGTGGGGAGGCGTCGGCGAACCGGCGGTGCCGGCGGTGGTTCCCGCCCTCTGCAACGCGATCTTCGCCGCCACGGGCAAGCGTGTGCGCACCCTGCCGCTGGCCGACCAGGACCTGAGCTGGTCCTGATCCGTCATGCAGCGTCGCCGAGAACATCCCGCGTGAAGCACCCCCCGACCCTGCTGCTGCTCGTCGCGCTGTCGGCAGCGGTCAGTGCCGGGGAGCCATCGCGGGGCGAACGGCTCGCCGCTACCTGTCACGCTTGTCACGGCCCGGAGGGACGCGGCAGTCCGCCGCTGCCGCCACTCCGGGGACGCAGCGACATTCGCCGGCAACTGCAAGCATTTCAGGCCGCAGAGGCCGTCGGCAAAGCCCACCTGATGACTCGCCTCGCCCAGGGCCTTTCAGAGCAGGACGTGGACGATCTGGCCGCATTCTATGCGCGCGACGACTCGAGCGACGACTCGAGCGACGACTCGAGAGGAGACTCGAGAGGAGACTCGCCATGACGGGGCTGCGGCGACGCCAGTTCCTCCGCGGCGG
>JAWLGG010000558.1:0-2546 GCA_041685155.1 Chromatocurvus sp. | reverse complement strand
GGTCAGCGTCAGGTCGACGGCCCGGTTATCGGCGACCTGGCGCTGCCCCGATACCAGCCCGCGCGCCATGAGCCGCCGCACGGCACGGGAGACGCGGCTTTTCTCCATGTGCGTGCGCTCGATAATCGCGCTGGCGTTCAGCATACGGCTTTGCGCCAGGTTGGCAATCACCCGCCATTCGGCGATGCTCAAGCCGTATTCCTCGACGTAGACACGCGACAGGCCGTCACTGACCCGGTCGGCGAGCCGGTTGATGACGTAGGGCAGGAAATGCTCGAGTTCCAGCTCCCGGCGCGAGGAGGCCGAGGCCTCCCCGGCTGTCACTGCCGTGTCCGGTGCGCCATGAGGCGACAAACTGGTTGCGTACGATACTGTTTTTGAAGCCACCATCGATTCTTCATGTCCTTTCGAGCTACCAGTAATAGGCTGATTTATTTGTTGCAGCGAGATATCTTCAGTATATTTGCTCTCACATGCAACTATATGTCACGCCAGACCCGCCGCGGTCACAGCGCAGGAAAACCCCATGAACAGAGACAGCCCGACTGCACACTACCTCACCGGTTTTGACAACGAGCACGAGACCGAAGCCCTGGAAGGCGCGCTGCCGAAGGGCCGCTTCAGCCCGCAGCGGGTGCCCTACGGCCTGTATGCAGAGCAGTTCAGCACGACCGCATTTACCGCACCGCGCGCCAGCAACCGGCGAACCTGGCTGTACCGGATACGGCCCTCGGTCGCCCAGGGAGACTATGCCCCCTTTCCCGAGGGCAGCCCCCTGCTCGCGACCGGCCCGCAAAAAATCAACACGCCCCCCAACATGCTGCGCTGGGACCCCCTGCCGCTGCCGGGGAACGCTGTGGACCTCGTGGAGTCCCTGACCACGATCGCGTCCTGCGGCGATGCCCTGGCGCAGCGGGGCATGGGAATCCACCTGTACGCGGCGAACCGCAGCATGCACGACCGCTATTTCTACTGCGCGGATGGCGAGTGGCTGCTGATTCCCCAGCAGGGCGTTCTGACACTGCGCACCGAGTGTGGATTGCTGGAGGTCCCACCCGGCTTTATCGGCGTGATCCCCCGCGGGATGAAGTTCGCCGTGGACCTGCCTGACGGGGCGGCCCGGGGCTATGTCTGCGAGAACTACGGTGCGCCCTTCGCGCTGCCAGAGCGGGGTCCCGTGGGCGCCAACGGCTATGCCAACGATCGCGACTTCGAGTACCCGGTCGCCCACTACGAGGACCGGGATGGCGATATCGAGCTGCTGTGCAAGTTTGCCGGCCACCTGTACCGAGCGACCATGGACCACTCCCCCCTCGATGTGGTCGCCTGGACCGGCAACTCGGCGCCCTACCGCTATGACCTCTCGCGTTTCAACGTCATCGGCAGCGTCAGCTACGACCACCCGGACCCGAGCGTCTTCACGGTGCTGACCTCGCCCTCGGAAACCGAAGGCGTTGCCAACGTCGATTTCGTCATCTTTCCGCCGAGGTGGATGGTGGCCGAGGACACTTTCCGCCCGCCCTGGTACCACCGCAACGTCATGAGTGAGTACATGGGGCTGATCGAGGGCGTCTACGATGCCAAGGAGACCGGTTTCGTGCCGGGCGGTGGCAGCCTGCACAACTGCATGTCACCCCATGGCCCGGAGGCCGCCGTGTTCGAGAAGGCCAGCGCGGCGGAACTCAAGCCGGAGCGCTATGCGAATACGCTGGCCTTCATGCTCGAGTCGCGCTACCTGATCCAGCCCACGCCCTGGGCGCTGGAAACCTCGCTGCGACAGACCGATTACACCCGCTGCTGGGACGGCCTGCAGCGGCGCTTTTCCGCGCAGCGTACCCGCGGCTGAACGCCCGTAGCGGGATCACTCCTGCTGCAGCAGTTCGGTATCTTCCGGCAGTGTCAGCCAGGGATGCGCGCGCCTGACCCAGTAATGCGTCGTGGGCTTCAGATCTTCCACTTCATCGAGCGTCCCGCCCTTGACGAATATGATCCCCTGCCCGCGCGCCGCCTCGGTATCGGTCAGCACCGGTGAGCCGCAGTCGGGGCAGAACTGCCGGTACACGACCTGCCCGCTGGTGCCCCGGTCTTCGTAGGTTTTCAGCTCGCCCGCAAGCGACAGCGCATCCCGGGGAAAAACGGTGACCACGGAAAATGCACTGGCCGCCTGCTTCTGGCAGTTCCGGCAATGACAGATCACGGTCGCCAGCGGCTCCCGGGGTACTGAGTAGCGTACCTGGCCGCAAAGGCAGCCACCTGTCCGTTGACCATGATCACTCATGCGTATCTTCCATGCAGGCTGCGTCGGTAGCGTGGTCCGGAGCCGCGGTGCCGGGTACAGCCCCGACGCCCTACCCGGGACGGGTTGACTATACCCGGGCATACGCGCTCACGTAAACGCAACGACCCCAGCGCCGGGATTGACGTTAGGCGCCGGAATTGGCGTTAGACGCCGGGATTGACGTTAACAGGCGTCAACCGATCCGATATCATGTTCGACTTGCTCGACTGCACACGCAGTACCACTCCCCATTCCCACAGAGAGCAGC
>JAWLGG010000557.1:0-2548 GCA_041685155.1 Chromatocurvus sp. | reverse complement strand
CCCCGGCAGAACTGGAATCTGCTGGCGCACCTGGCGCTGGGGGTCACGACGCTGCACAACCCGTCGAGCACCGCCACCGAGGTGTTTGCCGCCGCGGAGTATGCCAGGGCCGGGCGGATTCTTGCGCCGCGCATTTTCTCCACGGCCGAGATCGTCTACGGTGCAAAAAGCACGCGTTATGCACCGGTGGAAACGCTGGACGATGCGCTGGCACATGTGCGTCGGCTGAAGGCGCAGGGCGCCGTGACGATCAAGAACTACAACCAGCCGCGTCGGGACCAGCGCCAGCTGGTCATTGAGGCCGCGCGCCGTGAGGGCGTGATGCCGGTGGCCGAGGGTGGCGCGCTGTACCAGATGGACATGAACCTGATTGGCGATGGCATCACGGGCATCGAGCACAATGTGCCCACCCTGCGCATGTATGACGATGTCACCCAGTACTGGCGCCAGAGCGAGGCCGGCTACACGCTGACGCTGGTCGTGACCTTCGGCGGACTCACCTCTGAGGACTATTACTACCAGGATACCGAGGTGTGGAAGCATCCCATCCTGTCGCAGTTTGTGCCGCCAGCGGTGCTGCAGCCTCGTTCTGTGCGGCGTCCCATGGCGCCGGAAGCCGACTACCGCGACGACGACGTGGCGGCGGCGGCCAAGGTCCTCCTGGACAATGGCGTGACCGTCAACACCGGTGGTCACGGCCAGCGCGAGGGCCTGGCCACGCACTGGGAGATGTGGAGCCTGGTACGCGGCGGCTTCACGCCGATGGAGGCGCTCGCGGCGGCGACAGTCAATCCTGCGAATTACCTCGGCATGGCGCGGGATATCGGCTCCATCGAGGAGGGCAAGCTGGCTGACCTGGTGATTCTCGATGCCAGTCCGCTGGACAACATCCGCAACACGGATCGCATTTCCCACGTGCTGCTGAACGGGCGGCTGTATCGTGCCGACACCCTGGCCGAGGAGGTCTCCGGCGACGCCCGGCTGGCACCCTTGCACTGGCAGGACAGGGCAGAGTCCGCCATCCGATAGTCATCCACCGGGAGCCCACATATGGCATTCACTGCACTTGTAACCCTTCTCCTGCTGCTGCAGTACCTCGCGTTCTCCCTGCTGGTCGGTCGGGAGCGCGTGCGCCACGAAATCCGCGCGCCTGCCGTCACCGGCCACGAGGATTTCGAGCGCGCCTATCGCGTGCAGATGAACACGCTGGAACAGCTGCTCGTGGTGATTCCGGCGATGTGGATCGTTGCGGAGTTCTTTTTCCTGCCGCTGGCGGCGCCACTGCTCGGGCTGACCTTCCTTGCCGGTCGCGTGATCTATCGCAATGCCTACATCCGCGATCCACAGGGTCGCGGCCCCGGCATGGCCATCGGTATGCTCGCCATGCTGGGGCTCCTGCTATGCGCACTCTGGGGTACCGTGGTGCACCTCTGATTCCGCGATGGGCGGTGGCTGGGCGTTGCGGAGGCTGCTGCGCTGCCCGCCGGTACTGGCACCGGCATGTGCGGCGGCGGTCGACTGGCGATGACCGGTAAAACGCGGTAAGGTTTTTGCTCGGGCGCAGCGTCACGTAGACAACGCTGCGCCGGCCATACCGCCAGTGCCACGCCGCTGGCGGATATCGCCGACTGGCATCGGTGATCCACTATCACGCAGACAAGGGAGGACATCGGCGCGATTGCCGCCGCGGTGCCGGCTTCGGTCTTCGCTACGCGTCAACGCCTTTTGCCATGCTACTTGCCACGGATCTAGACGGAACCTTTCTCGGCGGCAGCCAGACGGCGCGCCTCAGGCTTTACCAGCTGGTAGCCTCTCATCCCGATATCGACCTCGTGTTCGTGACCGGTCGCGGGCTGGAGCACGTGCTGCCGCTGCTGGCCGATCCCACCATTCCCCAGCCGGACTACATCATCGCCGACGTTGGCGCCACGGTGGTCCATGGTGAAACCCAGCAGCCGGTTTTCCAGATCCAGGACGAGATCGAGCAGATCTGGCCGGGGGACCGCACCGTCGCGGACGCGCTGGCGCACGTTGCCGACCTGCAGCGGCAGGAAGTCCCGCAGGAACGTCGCTGTTCCTATTTCTGCGAGGAGCACCACATCGACGACGAGGTGCGCCGCATCGTCGACGACCTCGGCTGTGACCTGCTGTTCTCCGCGGGAAAGTATTTCGATGTGCTGCCGCGAGGCGTGAACAAGGGACATACGCTGACGCGCCTGGTCGAGCACCTCGGCATGGACCGGGAGGACGTTCTCGTGGCCGGCGACACGCTGAACGACCTGTCCATGTACGAGACCGGCTTCAAGGGCGTCTGTGTCGGCGACTCGGAGCCCGGCCTGCTCTCGGCCACCGCCGATCTCGCCCGGGTATACCATGCCCCCGCACCGGGGGCGGGCGGTATCGTCGAGGCCTTCGAATATTTCGGCTTCCTCGGCAGCAGCGGCATCGACGCGGAGCTTGTGCCGGTCACCGAGCGCGGCAAGTCGGATCTGGTCATCGTCTACCACCGCCTGCCCTACGAGGAGTTTTTCGAGGATGGCGAGCGCAA
>JAWLGG010000556.1:0-2552 GCA_041685155.1 Chromatocurvus sp. | reverse complement strand
GGCAGCATCTTTCGCGTCGTATCCAGGGAGCGGCATGCATCACTCGAAGCCACACCCATTGATGTGGTGCAGGTAGGTACCCGCCTGGGCTTCTCCGAGCTGCGCCGCAGCGTACCCCATGAACACACCGATCTCACCGGCCTGAGCCACCGGCAGGGAATCGTGTCGGCGGCCCGTTTTGCACCCGGCGAACTCTACGGCAGCTTTTTTGTCTGCCTGCATGACGAGCCGGCACTCGACTTTGGCGGCAAGCGCCATGAGGACAACGCCGGCTTTGCCGCCTTTGGCAAAGTCACCCGCGGCTGGGATGTGATACTCGGTGCCCATCGCAGAGCGGAAGACTGCACCAGCCTGAAGCAGCGCATTCCGGTCGCAAACATCACCTTCCGCGCGCAACCCGTTCCCGTTCGGACCTGACGCCAAAGGGAGTATACTGCGTCGGTTCCCTAACCCAGGATGCCCGCATGACACGACTCACGCCCCTAATCGCGCTCGGCCTGGTTGCCGGCCTTGCCGCAGCAGCGGCGCTGCGTGCCGATGACACCATACGCTCGGAGCACGCGCAGAAGACCCTGGAAATCTACCGCACCATTGTCGAGGTCGACACATCCAAGACCATGGGCAACACGCCCAGGGTCGCCAATTACCTGGCCGGCGAGCTGCTGCAGGCGGGTTTTCCGGCGGAAGACATCGAGGTGCCCATGACCGGCGATTTTGCATCGCTGATCGCCCGCTATCGCGGTGACGACTCGTCGGACGCCAGGCCCATCCTGTTCCTCGGCCACATGGACGTGGTGGAGGCCTTCGCGGAAGACTGGGAAAGACCGCCCTTCGAACTCACCCAGGATGATGTGAACTTCTATGCCCGCGGCACAATCGACAACAAGTTCGGCGTTTCCCAGCTCACCTCCACGTTCATCCGTCTGAAGAAAGAGGGCTTCGTCCCCGACCGGGATCTCTACCTGGTGTTTTCCGGTGATGAGGAAAGCGGCATGACCACGACCCGCATGCTGGCCTACGAGCGGCCGGATCTGGCCCGGGCGGAGTATGCGCTGAACTCGGACGCCGGTGGCGGCGTGCTGGATGCGCAGGGCAACCCGATCGCCTACCGAATACAGGCCGCAGAGAAGACCTACGCCACCTGGGAAATCACGGTGCGCAACCCCGGCGGACACAGCTCCCGCCCCCGGGAGGACAACGCCATCTATGATCTCGCCGACGCCATCAAGGCGATACAGGCCCACCGCTTTCCCGTGCAGTGGAGCGAGATGACCCTGGAGTATTTCCAGCATACGGGCGAACAGCTCGGCGGCGAACTCGGCGAGGCGATGATCGCGTTTGCCTACGACCCCAGGGACGAGGTCGCCGTGGCGCGACTGGCGAAGGAGCCCTCCTACGTGGGCACCACGCGCACGACCTGCGTGGTCACCATGCTGGAAGCCGGCCACGCGGAAAACGCCCTGCCCCAGTCGGCCAAGGCGACGGTCAACTGCCGGATTTTCCCGGGCGTCGGGGTTGCCGAGGTCGAGGAGACGCTCCGCCAGGTGGTCGCGAACGAAGCAGTGGAGTTCGAGATGCTGGCCGACCCGACGGAAAGCCCGGTCTCCGAGCTGCGCAACGACGTCGTCGCAGCCGTCGGCAAGGCGGTGCACAGCCGTTACCCCGGGGTGAAGCTGATCGCCTACATGGAGTCCGGCGGCACCGACGGCATGCATTTTCGCAACGCCGGCATCCCCACCTGGGCGGTGAGCGGTGTCTTCATGAATCCGGATGAAATGTTTGCCCACGGCCTGAACGAGCGCGTACCGATCAAGGCCTTCTACGACGGCCTTGACCACTGGGGCGTGATCATCCGCGAGCTTGCGGGACAATCCCGGTAGGCCGCCAGTCTGGTCCGGCGGCGACGCCAAGGGTCCCCTCATGACCTGCAGCGTCGTCGCCGGATGCCGTACACACCCACTCAAGAGTCACCGTGAATCATCTCGCCCACGCACTGTTATCCACGCCGGCACCCGCACAGAGACTGGGCAACCTGTTCGGCGACGCCGTGCGCGGGCCGCTGTCGGCGCACGACCTGCCCGCGGGCGTGCTCGAGGGCGTACGCAGGCACCGGCAGATCGATGCGCTTACGGATCAGCATCCTGAGTCGCAGCGCCTGCGCGGGCTGTTTCCACCCCCGCTGCGGCGCTACGCGGGCATCATTCTCGATGTCGCCTTCGATCACTACCTGACCCGCAGATGGCCCGCGTTCTGTGATGTCAGCAGGCAGTCCTTTATCCTTGAGGTCTATGACACCATGCACCGGCATCCGTCCCTGCTGCCTCACCGGGTGCGCCCACTGGCACCGCGCATGATCGCGCACGACTTTCTCAGCCGCTGCGAGACCGTGGATGGGGTCATGGACGTCCTCGCCCACATCGACACGCGCCTGACCCGCGGCTTTGATCTCGCGGCGACGCGGCAGGTTCTTGAAACCGAGGATGCGACCCTCGAGCAGGGGTTTGTCCGCGTCTTCGCGGACCTTTTGGGGTCAGGTCCGGGACCAGGTCCGG
>JAWLGG010000555.1:0-2553 GCA_041685155.1 Chromatocurvus sp. | reverse complement strand
TGGGCCAGGCGCTGCACCGCCACTGCCGTTTCTATTCGCTGTTTGATTTCGGGCCCTGCCCCGAGCTCGACACCGACGGCGAGCGTGCCGTGATCCGGCTGGCTGGACTCACCGATGGTATCATCGATCCCTACATCGCCGAGCTGTTCCTGTTCAATATCCACCGTTTCGGCAGCTGGCTGGTGCAGGAGCATCTGCCCATACAGCGTGCCACCCTGAGCTACTCCCCGGCCGCACAACCCGACGAATACCGGCTCATGTTCCTGGCCAACCCGGTAAGCTTCGAGCAGCCCGTGTGCTCACTCGTGCTGGCGCGCTCACTTATGGACAAGCCCGTGCTGCAGAACGAGCAGACCCTCGCCCGCTTCCTGCGCCACCCCACGCTGAGCATGCTGACCTTGCAGTACGAGCGCAGCAGCTGGACCAGCCAGGTGCGTGAGCTCATTCGCCGGGACCTCATGCACATGCCGGAACTGGGTGCGGTTGCCCGCCAGCTGGAGCTGCACCCGCAGACCCTGCGACGGCGCCTCGCCGCAGAGGGCACCACCTTCAAGGATCTGAAGAACCAGCTGCGCCGGGATGTCGCCCTGCACTACCTGGGCCGCCGCGGCCTGAGCATCGAGGACATCGCACACCGCGCCGGCTTTTCCGAATCCAGCGCCTTCATCCGCGCCTTCAAGGGCTGGACCGGGGTCACGCCCTACAGTTACCGTAAGGGTCTGTAGGCAGGCGACTGGAGCCCCGGCATGCTCGAAGGGCGGAAGACAGCCGGAAGATCCTGGGTGCTGGCGATTGCGGTCGCGGCCGTCCTGGGGATTGCGGGCGGCGTTGGCGCCTTCACCCTCGGCTATGCCGACGGCCTGGCCTACCTGCGGGATGATCCCGCGGTCTGCGCCAACTGCCACGTCATGCAGGAGCACTACGACAGCTGGCTGCAGTCCAGCCACGAGAACGTCGCCACCTGCAACAGTTGTCATCTTGGGCAGGGCATCATCAGTCAGTGGGTGACCAAGGCGGACAACGGTTTCTTTCACGCGCTGGCCTTCACCACCGGCGACTTCCACCGACCCATACAGATCAAGCCGCGCAACCGGCGCAAGACCCAGGCCGCCTGTATCAGCTGCCATCGGGACACGGTGGATGCGATGCTGCCGGCGCACGAGGGCGGCGACATGCCCTTCTGTGCCGACTGCCACAGCGACGCCGGCCACGCCGGGCGGCGTCGCGGATTTGCCAATCGACAGTAGACGGAGGATGAGGCCATGAACAGCCAGACTGCACGGACACCGGCTCGCCCGCAAAGCGGAATTGCGCGTCCCGCGCTGCTGCTCGGCACCGTCTTTGTCGTCGCTGCCGTCGCGGCCCTCGTGGTGAGCTACCTGCTGACATCGATTTTCGAGCGCAAGCAGGAGGCCCGCAGTCCCACCGTGCGCGTTGCCGCGCTCGACGAGATCAGCGTGGACCCTGAGCCCTGGGGTCTCAACTGGCCCCACCACTACGATGGCTGGAAAGCCACGGCGGGGGATGAGTTCTACGGTGGCTCCAGCGCCATGCCGGAGAGCAAGCTGGACGCCCAGCCCTGGCTGCGACGACTCTATGCCGGCTACGCCTTCAGCATCGACTATCGAGAGGCCCGCGGCCACGCCTACATGCTCTACGATCAGGGCGTTACCGAACGCGTCACACAGAAGCCCCAGGCGGGCGCCTGCCTGCACTGCCACGGCTCGACCAACGTGCTTTACCGCAAGGTGGGGCTGGAGGCCATGGGCCTTCCGGCGGACGATGCCGCTCTGGCAGAGGACTTCAACATGCCCGCGGTAATCCGCGGTTTCCGCGAGCTGAGCCAGCGTCCCTACCAGGAGGTGATGGCCATGCTCTATGCCGTTCCCGACGGCACGCCGGACGAGGACGAGCCGGTATTCCCCGCGCCGCCACCGGGCGGATTCACCGCGGAATTTGCCGGCAGGAAACTTCCGGAGGGACACAGCATCGACGGCGAGGTCCACCCGGTGACCTGTATCGACTGCCATGACCCGAAGACCATGGCACTGCGCGTCACGCGTCCTGGCCTGGTGCTTGGCATGCAGGCGCTGGCGGAGGGCGACGCCCCCGTGCCCCACCTGCCGGGGGTCGAGGCCTGGCGTCGCGGTGACCGCAGCGAACCCTTCGATGTGAACGCGGACAGCAGCCGGCAGGAAATGCGTTCCATGGTCTGCGCCCAGTGCCACGTGGAGTACTACTGCGCCACCGGGGACACACTGGAATTCCCCTGGAGCCAGGGACTGCGCGCGGAGGACGCAGAGGCGCACTGGGCAGCCAAATCCTTCCCGGACGGCAGCCCCTTCCTGGACTACCGGCACGGTGAAACCGGCGCGGCGACTTTCAAGGTCCAGCACCCGGAGTTCGAGCTGTGGAGCCAGGGCATACACGCCCGCAGCGGCGTGAGCTGTGCAGACTGCCACATGCCCTACGAGACACGGGGTGCGACCAAAATGAGCAGTCACAATGTGCAGAGCCCCATGAAAATGGTCAACAGTGCCTGCCAGACCTGTC
>JAWLGG010000554.1:0-2554 GCA_041685155.1 Chromatocurvus sp. | reverse complement strand
CCCGGATGTATGCGTCGTAGGCGGAGAACTCCGCATCGGCGATCTCTGCAGACTGCGGCAGGGCCAGCTCGGCGGCCATCCAGTCGCCGTCGTCCAGCGCCTCCTCGGCGCTCGCGAACAGGTCGGCATAGGGGCTGTCGCGATAGGCCTGTTCGTCGACCGCGACGGGGACGGTCAGGACATCGCCCCGTGTCTCCCCGTCGTCACCGACGCGCTGTGGCGGCCGCTCCGGCGATGTGCCGCAGCTGGCGGTAAAGGCGATGCCCGCGAGCAGCAGCGGCAGGGTCAGGCGGCGCCGTGCCGGTTGCGTGAATCGTCTCATGCTATGCTCACCTCCTGCTGGCAGCGCGCGGGGCGATGCCGGAAAAATGGTCATTATAAGGTGCCGGTCTGATCGTGGAATCCGCGCTCTACATCGTGGCAACGCCGATTGGCAACCTCGAGGATATCACGCTGCGCGCCATCGCCACGCTGCGCAGCGTCGACCTGATTGCGGCGGAGGATACGCGGCATACGCGTCGGCTTCTGCAGCACCTCGACATCGACACGCCGCTGACTGCCTATCACGAGCACAGTGACGATGCCGCGTCACGGCGGCTCTGTGAGCAGATGCTCTCCGGGCAGTCCATCGCACTGGTCTCGGATGCCGGCACGCCGATGATTTCCGATCCGGGGTATCGGCTGGTGCGTGCCGCGCAGGCGGTCGGGGTACGCGTAGTGCCGATACCCGGTCCCTGCGCGGCCGTCGCGGCGCTCAGTGCCTCTGGTCTGCCCAGCGATCGCTTCCTGTTTGCGGGATTCCTGCCCGCCCGGGCCGCGGCGCGGCAGAAGCGCCTCTCGCAGCTGGCGGAGGAGCAGGCCACGCTCGTTTTCTACGAGGCCCCGCACCGGCTGCAGGAGACGCTGGTGGATCTCCTGCAGTGCTTCGGTGCGAAGCGCGAGGTGGTGCTGGCGCGGGAGTTGAGCAAGGCCTTTGAGACCGTCCACCGCGCCAGTCTCGACGATCTGTTGGCCTTCGTTGCGGCGGACAGCAACCAGTGCCGGGGCGAGATTGTCCTGCTGGTGGCGGGCAGTGTGGCGCGGGACCCGGAGGTGGACCCGGCGCTGGCGCAGCTCATGCAGTCCCTGTCCCTGCACATGCCGCCGCGGGAGGCGGCGGCCCTGCTGGCGGCGTACAGCGGCGTCAGGAAGAACCGCCTGTACAGTCACTGGCTCGAGGGGCAGTAGTGCTCTTTCAAGGTACCTTGAAAGAGCACCTGGGCCTCCGGTTTGTCTTGCGCCTGCCGGGCGCCGCAGTTAGGCTGTGCGCCGAGTCGGTCAGGCGATCGCTTCCGGTGCCCGTCAGGGTGTCGGGAGAGGAAAGTCCGGGCTCCACAGGGCAGGGTGCCAGGTAACGCCTGGGGGGCGCGAGCCTACGGAAAGTGCAACAGAAAGGATACCGCCTCTGCATCAGCACCCTCGGGTGTGCAGGGGTAAGGGTGAAAAGGTGCGGTAAGAGCGCACCGCGCGGCTGGCAACAGGCGTGGCGATGGTAAACCCCACCTGGAGCAAGACCAAATAGGAATCCATGCGCCGTGGCCCACGGTGGATTCGGGTAGGTCGCTAGAGGCGGATGGCGACATCCGTCCCAGATGAATGATCGTCCTCGACAGAACCCGGCTTATCGACCGACTCATTGAATTCATGAGGCCACTTGTGGCCCGAGGGAGCAGGTGCCGGCGGCGACATGATCGCTTTGCTGGCGCCCCTGTTTTTAGACGTCTTCGTAATAACTCCTCTGCGCGCTAACAATAAAAAAGACTGAGACTTAATGTAATTACTGAAGAGCTCTATTTAGCGCCCTGTTTTACCTTCTTATTTATTTTTTTTTGACCTGTTCCCATTGGTGCCGGTTGTGCAAATCGGCGTCTAATTAGCTGAAATTAAAGCGTTTTTCATGTCCAGCTTTCCTTGACAGGTGGTTTCCCACGGTCCTATAGTGTCGATAAGTGGTGATAAGTGGGAAAATCTGGCGTTTTGTGGGAAAACAGCCAGAGACGTGGGAGATTTCGGGTGTTCCGAGGGGTGCAGCACATCAACATGGACGCGAAGGGTCGCCTGGCGATGCCGGCGCGCCAGCGCGAGCCCCTGTCGGAGATGTGCGATGGCAGGGTGGTCGTGACCATCGATACCCAGGCTACCTGCCTCGTGATCTACCCCCTGCCGGAGTGGGAGCGCTTCGAGGGAGAAGTGCAGGCGCTTCCCGCCATGAAACCCGCCATTCGCCGTTTCCAGCGCCTGACCCTGGGCTATGCCACCGACCTCGAACTGGATGCCAACGGCCGCATGCTGCTGCCCCAGTCCCTGCGCGAGTACGCTCAGCTGGACAAGAAGCTGGTGGTCGTGGGGCAGGGCAACAAGCTGGAGCTTTGGTCCGAGGCCCTGTGGTTCGCAGAGCGCGACCAGGCCTTGCTGGAATCCGGCAACGATGCGGAATTGCCGGAAGAACTCATGTCGCTGACCCTGTAGGTGTCGCCCATGCATGAAACGGTTCTGTTGCGGGAGGCTGTCAGCG
>JAWLGG010000553.1:0-2555 GCA_041685155.1 Chromatocurvus sp. | reverse complement strand
GATGCAATCAGCAGCGCGCGTTTCATATCGTCCTGGCCGACAATGGCCGAAAATGGGTAGGCAAGCGCCATAATAGACTGGGTATCCCTGTTACTCGTGACTGAAGCCGCGACGATGCGGCCGGGTAGCTGTCATGACCGGTGCCGGCCGCGTGGGGTCGATATGTCAACCTGGCGCGACACCCGACAGCGTCTTCATCTTTTACCTGCAGCGCCGCCGAAACTCAAGCGCAGCCGGCAATCGAGCGTGCTTTTCACCCCTGCAGTATGATTCGGATCAATGCGATTGCGCTGGTCCACGAGCGGACCTGACGACGTACCGATATCACCGCGCCATTGTTTGCTATGCTGGCGCATTCGTTTCGTCCAGGTTGTGCCCAATGTCAGATTCACTTCCCCCAGCATTTGATGCCGATCTTCGCGACTGGACGTCGGATGCCTGCGGCAGGGTCGCCTATTACAGCGACACAACCTCGAGCGGAGGGCATCCGCTGCTGCTGGTGCACAGCATGAATGCAGCACCCAGTGCCATGGAGATGAAGCCCCTGTTCGAGCACTATCGCGGCCGCCGCCCGGTCTATGCGCTGGACCTGCCGGGCTTTGGCCAATCCCAGAGGGGCGAGCGCGACTACACGCCAGAGCTCTATGCAGAGACTATCCGCGGCTTTCTTGCAGACGTGATTGGCGAAGCGGCGGATGTCGTGGCGCTGTCGACCAGCACGGAATTCGCCGCACGGGCGGCACTGAACAGCGGCAACGTCAGCAGCCTTGTTCTGATTTCACCCACCGGCTTTGGTACACGCCCGCGCCCCTCGGAGAAAACCCGCGATCGGCTGTTGCGCTTTTTCAGCACACCGATCGTCGGCAGCAGTCTCTATCGACTGCTCACCGTAAAACCCAGCGTGCGCTATTTCCTCAGTATGGGTTTTGAGGGCCGCCCTCCGCCGGAGCTGGTGGATTACGCACATCGCACCACGAACGAGGCCGGTGCACAGTACGCGCCGTTTCGATTCCTCTCAATGCGGCTGTTTACCGACGACGCGCCGACTACCCTGTACCGTCGGGTCACCGTGCCGGTGCTGGTGCTCTATGACCGCGACCCGAACATCCAGTTTGACCGGCTGCCCGAGGTGGTGAACCAGCGCCCCAACTGGCGCGCGGTACGTATCAGCCCGACGCTGGGACTGCCGCATTGGGAGAAGACGGACCAGACCTGTGCTGCCATGGACCACTTCTGGAGTGCGCCTCCGCACGCCTGAGCCCGCGCAGGACAGGGACGCGCGGCGATGCTAGTCTTCTGTCCATCGTTCCTAGCCCACCAGCCTGCCAGAGGCCAGACATGACCGCACAGCTCCCCGGTTCGCCGCAGAGACAGCAACGTATTGCCCTGAGCAATGAGTGGCACGCACGGCCCAACCTCAGCCTGCCACCGCCGTTTCGCTGCACGCACGTGGTCGCGCTGCGCAGTGAAACCACGATCGATGAGAGCCGCGCGTCGTTTGGCGAGTTCTGCAGCGAGCATGGCCAGGGGCAGCCGGCCGCCGGAAGCCGGCACCATTCGGTGCAGATCGGCTCCTGCCTGATCAAATGGGAGGGGCACACCGAGGCCAACAGCCACACCCTGCTGGTCCCGGGAAACGGGCAGCCGCCCTTCTCTGAATCGGCAATCGATTTCCTCGACGGCGACAAACGTCGCGAGCTGCTCGAAAACATGTTCGTGGGCGTCAAGATCGAAATCCTCGGAACCGGCGCGGGTGATGGCAAGGACAACATGGCGCTGGCCCAGTCGCTGCTCGGTGCACAGTCAATCTACGGTGGCGCTATGGCCGAGAACTGCGCCGAGGTCTGGTCCGCCTTCCGCCTCGATGCCCAGGGCTTCGTGCGCATTGTGGTCATCGATCGCGGCATCAGTGAAGAGCGTCTGGCGCGTCTGCTGCAGCGCCTGCTGGAGATGGAGACCTACCGCATGCTGGCAATGATGGCCCTGCCGCGGGCACGGGAGGTCATGGGCGCGCTCGGGGAACTGGAGCCGCAGCTCGATGAAGTCATGCGACAGCTGGCGGCCAGCACCGTGGATGACACCCAGGAAGAGCTGCTGCGGCGCATCACCACAATCTCCGCACGCGCGGAGCACATTGCTGCCGCGAACGCCTACCGCTTTGCGGCAGCACGGGCCTACTACGGGATCGTCGATCGCCGAATCAAGGAGGCCAACGAACAGAAGCTGGGCAGCCACCAGCGCTACTCGAATTTCCTCCTGCGCTCGCTGCAGCCCGCCATGCGCACCTGTGATGCCGCGGAGCGCCGTACCCACGAGGTTGCAGAGCGCGTCGCGCGGGCGGCAAACCTGCTCAGCTCGATGGTGGACATGGTGCAGAAAAAGCAGAACCAGGACCTGCTCGAGTCCATGGCCGAGCGCGCGACCCTGCAGCTGCGACTGCAGCAGGCGGTCGAGGGCTTCTCCATCTTTGCCATCAGCTATTACGCCGTCGGGCTGCTCAGCTATGCCCTGAAATCCGCCAAGGCGGTGAACGCCCGGATTGATCCCGACCTGGC
>JAWLGG010000552.1:0-2557 GCA_041685155.1 Chromatocurvus sp. | reverse complement strand
TCCCAGGCGCGTGCCGGCAGCATGTAGAAAGCGAACTTGCTGTCAATCCCCATCCAGTGGAGGTTGGTCCAGAACGAGAGCGCACACAGTGCGAGAAGCGCGATGGGCAGGACGACGGCGCGCACGCGCGCATGCAGGAAAAACAGCAGCGCCGGCGCCGTCAGGTAGAATTGCTCCTCTATACCCAGGGACCAGGTGTGCAGGAGCGGCTCGGTGGCGACATCGAGGCCAAAATAGGTACTGGAGGCGAGCCAGAAGTTGATATTGGGCACAAAGAACAGCGCCGCCGCCGAGGAACGTGCAAGGTCCACCCACTCCCCGGGCAGCAAGAGCAAGCCTCCGCATCCCAGCGTCACCGCCACCATGACCAGCAGCGCGGGCAGTATGCGCCGCATGCGCCGGCGATAGAATTCGCGGAAGCTGAACTGGCCCCGGGCCAGGTCGCCGAGAATAATCGATCCGATCAGGTAGCCGGAAATAACGAAAAAGATGTCGACGCCGATATAGCCGCCGGACAGCCACTCCAGACCGGCATGAAACAGCACGATGGGGACGACTGCTATCGCACGCAGGCCATCGATCTCGGGGCGATAGGCTATCACTGCTGCCGTCTGCCCGTGTGCGCCCGACCGACGGGTGACGGGTCCCGCGCCGCGCTCACGGATCGTCCTGCCGGTAGCGTGACCGCAGCCACGCTCGCAGCCCGACCAGGGCCGCCACGACAAGCACCGCCACGACAGCCAGTGCCAGGAGTTCCTCCCGACCACCCCCTTCAATGACCGCCCCCAGTTCCCCGCCGAAGGCGGCGACCAGAATCACCCCCGGCAGTAACCCGAGCGCGGAACCCAGCATATAGTCGCCAAAGCGTATATGGGATGCGCCGGCCAGCATGTTGGTCAGTGCAAACGGCGCCACCGGCAGCAGGCTGATAAGCAAGACCACGCGCACACCACGCCGCGACAGGTAGCGCGACGCGGCGTGCATCCGGGCGCCGCCGAGGCGCACCAGCATGTCGCGACCCAGGGCGTGGCCGAGCCAGAATGACGTTGCTGCGAACAGCAGCGTACCCAGGCTCGCGTACAACGCACCTTGCCACGCGCCGAACAGCAGCCCGGTCGCGGCCACCAGCACCGTCAAAGGAAACATCAGATGAAGCAGTAACAGATAGAGCGGAACGATGGCGGCCGCCAGTGCCATCGGGGCGATGCCCCGGGTGTAGGCCCGCGCCCAGCTGACCAGGCTCGCGGCATCCAGGTCGCCCTGCCGGAAGAACCATTCCCACAGGAGCAGGAGGAGAAGCAGAGACACGAGCAGGCCAATTTTCCCGCGATTCCTGCGCAGCGCACCGGGGTTTGCGCGCATCACGCCCGCCGGTCGCGCCGTCTGTTTGCCGTCTGCTTCAGCCTCTGTTTCATGGGCGGCAATCTTACCCGATTCCGACGGTTCCGCAACGCCGCGGCGGGTGCCAGCGCCGGGCCTTTCAGGTACTATCCGCGCTCGGGAAAAGCCCATCGGGAGGCGTCATGGAACAGCGGTGTATCACGGTCATTCGCGGCGACGGCATCGGCCCCAGCATTGTCGATGCGACCATCGCCGTGCTGGATCACGTCGGCTGCGGCTTCGCATACGACTACGTCGAGGGAGGTCTGACTGCGCTGGAAAACACCGGCGAACTCCTGCCGCAGGAAACCCTCGATTCGATCGAGCGCAACCGGGTTGTGCTCAAGGGCCCACTGACGACGCCGATCGGCAAGGGTTTCTCCTCGATCAATGTCAGCCTGCGGCAGCACTTCCAGCTCTACGCCAACGTCCGGCCCGTGATCTCCTTTGCCGGCACCAAAGCGCGCTATGAGAACATCGACATCATCACCGTGCGCGAGAACACCGAGGGCATGTACTCGGGCCGTGGCCAGACCGTCTCCGACGATGACACGGTCGCCGAGGCGCTGAGCGTGATCAGTCGCGGCGGCGCGGAGCGCATTCTCCGCTTTGCCTTCGATCTTGCCAAGCGCGAGGGGCGTCGCAAGGTCACCGTGGTGCACAAGGCGAACATCCTGAAGTCGACCTCAGGCCTTTTCCTGCGGGTCGCCCGCGAAATCGCCGCCGGCTACCCGGACATCGAGACCGTGGAAATGATCGTCGACAACGCCTGCATGCAGCTAGTGATGAACCCGGAGCAGTTCGACGTCATCGTCACGACCAACCTCTTCGGCGACATATTATCGGATCTCTGCGCGGGGCTGGTCGGCGGGCTCGGGATGGCACCCGGCGCAAATATCGGCAGCGACTGCGCCGTCTTCGAGGCGGTGCACGGCAGCGCGCCGGACATCGCCGGCAGGAATATCGCCAATCCCACCTCGGTGATTCTGGCAGGCTGCCAGATGCTCGACTATCTGGACATGGGTGACAGGGCAGGCACCATACGCAACGCGCTGCGCAGCGTGATCGCGCGGGGCGAGAAAACCACCGGCGATCTCGGCGGCCCGGCGAGCACCACCGAGTTCACCCAGGCGCGGATTGACGAACTGGGATCGCCTTTCTGCCGGCCGGAGCGGCA
>JAWLGG010000059.1:0-10528 GCA_041685155.1 Chromatocurvus sp. | reverse complement strand
GTCGATTTCATCCCAGTAACGTGACCAGAAGTCCCTGTCTACCTCCTTGTCGATTGCATGGATAGTGAGATCCAGCAATTCTTCCCGAGTGTATCCCAACATGTCGCAGGCACACTGATTGACCCATGCGAAGCTGCCGTCCTTGCGCGTCCAGTAGGCAGCAACAGGCGCGTAGTCCAGCATGAGGTTGGCGGCGTGCTGGTGTTCCTGTTTTTTCACGTCAAATGACCTGAATCTACCGGACACTGGCTCTGTCTCCTCGCGACTTGCATGGCCTGCATACTAACCCAAATCGGGGTGTGCGCCACCGGCGAAGCTTTTCCAACCTCTATGCGCCCTGCGGCTTCTGATCCCGGACACTTACGCGACGCCAGATCCTGCAGAACGCTGTCAACATTGTCGGGTCGTGAGACCGATGGTAGGGTTGCCGCACGTATTTCCACGTAGTTGAAGGACGATGCCGTGCCCGGCAATAGCTCTCAGTCCACGCTGGTCGACGCGATGCGCGCGGGCGATGAAGCCGCCTTCTCAGAGGCCGTGCATCGCTTTTCTCCCTCAATGCTGTCCGCGGTCAGGGGCCTGTGTGATCCGGCCACCGCAGAGGACGTTGTTCAGGAGAGCTGGCTGCGGGTGATCAAAGCCATACACGGTTTTGAGGGACGCGCGGCCCTGAAGACCTGGCTCTGCAGCATTGCCGTAAATGAGGCACGGCAACGCCTGAGAAAGTCCCGGCGCGAGGTGACGGCGGATTTTGACTCGGATTCCGCATCCCCGCTGGAGGGTCGGTTCACCTCCGGCGGCAGCTGGCTGACGCCGCCGGCGGCATGGACAGAGCATGCGCTCGAAAGTCTGCTGGAGCGCGATAGCCTCAGGCACTGCCTTGAGAAGCATATTGCCGCCCTGAGTGAGGATCAGCGCAGCGTGCTGGCGCTGCGCGAATTTCAGCGGCTACCGGTAGAGGACATCTGTAACATTCTGCAGCTGAGCCACTCCAATCTCAGGGTCTTGCTGCACCGGGCAAGGCAACGGATATTTGCCATGGTCGACCATTTCATGGAGACAGGAGAATGCTGAATTGTCGCGACGTGGCACAATCCCTTGATCTGCTGCTGGACCCGGGTGAGACGGCACTGGACTTGCGCCCGCTAGAGCGGCACCTTGAAGAGTGCAAGGCATGCCGGAGCCTGCTGTCCAATCTTCAGTCGACCCGCAAGGTTTTGCAGCACTGCGCGCCGCCCGCAGCCGCGGCAGACGATGCCATGCTGAAGCGTATCGAATCGGCCGTGCGTGAGCGTATTGCCGACAATGCAAAAGGCACCGGGCATACACGCCTGCGTCTTGTTCAGGGATCCGGCGGTCGAGACGAAGAGGGTGGCAGTGAAGAGGTCGAGGCAATCTTCAATGAGATCCGTACGGCCATGGGGTCCGTGTCAAACATGTTTCGGGCATACGCTAGACATCCCGCCATACTGTCCTCCACATGGGAGCGTGTCAAAAGCGTCATGCTGCAGGGCTCACTGTACCCAACGCTGAAGGAGGCCATCGCTGTTGTCATATCGCACGACAATGCCTGCAACTACTGCGTTGATCATCATTCGAGAAACCTTCTGTCTCTCGGCATGGATCAGGAAGAAATCCGGCGCCTGCTTGCGGACCCCATGGCGGGCAATTTCACGCCGAAGGAACGGGCCTTGCTCGTACTTGCGCGACAGGCCAACAGTGACCCCCACGGCGCGTCGGTAGAGACGCTGAATCTCGCGCGGCGCGCAGGTGCGGATGACCTGGAGATTATCGAGGCGCTGGCGGTCATGGAACTGTTCACCTCACTCAATCGTTTCCTCAACACGCTGGATATCCCCCTGGAGGAAGCCGCCGGCTGAACCGTCTCGCGCTCACAAAAGGTCTGTGCACGCGCGACTGGGCATCAACAACCGGCTTGCCGCCCGGCAGGCGTATCGTCAAGTCACTCTTTTCGCGTGAACAGCGGCGAGAGCCAGTAGTCCAGACTCGCGTAACGCCCTGCGCCGGTGAAGAACAGCGACAGGAGCATCAGGAAATAGGTGGCCGCAAACTCTATGCCGTTATTCAGGATAACGAGGCTGCCCCGGCTGGTCAGCCAGCCATAATTTCCGTGCTCCCGCAGCAGGCTCCGTGCCGCACTCAATCGGCGTGACACCTCTTCGCTGTTTTCCAGGCTGGCCTGCGCCCCCGGAATGCCCACGGCGGCCAGTGGCTTTGCCATGCTCGTCGCCGGGTCTGACGGCGCAATGGCAAACCAGCCGTTTTCCCAGTGTACCGAAAACGCCGCCACCAGCATGGTGATCATCAGCGGCACGGCGATATAGCGCGTCGCCAGTCCCAGTAGCAGAAGAAAGCCTCCCACCAGTTCTGCACTTACCGCCAGAAAGGCCATCAGGCCCGGCAGTGGCAGACCCAGCCCCCAGTCGGCATTGCCGAACCAGTCGACGGTGTTATCCCAGGCCAGAAGCTTGTTCAGGCCCGCGGAGATGAATACGGGGCCGAGAAACAGGCGGAACAGGAGCGGTGCAAGAAAATCCAGGTGCAGTGTCAGGTTCAGGCCGTGGTGCAGGCGCGTCAGTGTGGTGATGATCATTGTTCGTCCTCGTTTTCAGGTGTCGTGTCAGGTGAATCTCGGCCAGGGCAGCTTGCCCTCGCGACGCGTTCAAGCAGGGCAGCCGTTTCCGCAGGAACCTGCTGTCACGTCGCCTTGTCGGAAAAGTCCAACCGGTTATCCGCCTGTTCTTACTTGAGTCTCTTTGATGTCAAGGCAGGGCGTTTGTTACAGGATATGCGGCTTCGACCCGGCGTCATTCCACGCGCAGCAGAGCGTGCAGCAGGTTGTCCTGAAACGTCAGATTGCCGGTCAATAGATCGTGCCGTTCACGGAAGAAGAACACGTTGCGTGGCGCGAAGTGCAGATGTCGATGACGTGGAGCAGGAGGGTTGAGTTCCTCCCTGTCCTGGAAGCGCAACCCGGTGACTGTGCCGTCACCGGGTTGCAGTATGATCGCTGTCGTTCAGGCGCCAGTCGTAGTTCGTGAAGCGGATTGTTATCTCGCCGCGCAGCAGCGCCTGTTTTTGATCTTCTTTAAGATCCAGCGCGTCGGCGTACCGGGCGAGGAAGGCGTTCAGCGAGTCTGTCTTGCGCCAGCCCGCCTCGAAGTCCCCGCGGTACCACTTGAAGATCGGCGATACATACAGCGTGTCGCCGCGCCAGGCGTTGCGTGTTCGATCACCGAGAAAGTCGCGCGTCTGCGCTTCCAGCTGCGCCTCCAGTTCATCGGCTACGTAGGCTTCATGCCTGAGCGCGGGACAGCCGATACTCGCGCAGTTCACGGCGAAATGAATACGCGGCTCGTCGAAATCTCCCGAGCCGCGAATCATCTCGTGCTCGATTTCATCAAGAGTCCGTGTTTCCCCCAGCAGGGGGGCAATGGCCTGCTTCCAGGGCGAACCGAACCAGCCGCCAATATCCTTGATTGATTCGATGTCTGGGTATTTGCTGAGTATCAGCTCCACCGTCCAGGCGTTGTAGGCATTTATCAGGAAGGCCAGGCGTTGTATCTCGGGCCAGCGCGAGAACGCCTCCGCCTCGACGTCAGACAATTGGCTCAGATAATCCTGCAGCTCTGCACGCTGCGTCTTGATGCCGGCGTAGTCGATGGTCGTGCTGTTGCCGCTTTCCGTGGGAGACACGAAGCGGCCCAGCAGCTGGTTCCAGTCGTCGTGATCGAAGGCGTTGGCAGCGCTCGTGAACGCCATGCAGGCCAGGAGGGCGATGAGTAGGCGGAGTTTCATGTCGCTTCTCTGATGTGTTGGAGTGGTGCCTGAACCGGGACGCCAGTGAGAAGGCAGGCAGGAATCACTCCAGCTCGCAGGCACTTTGGGGCTGGCAAACACATAGGCCCACCCGGGTGGGGAGGACCTATGTGTCTCAGGTTAGTGTATGAGTGCGAGGTGTGACGGGTTTACCCGCCACACTTGCCTTCACCGCACTTGCCTTCGCCGGACTTCTCGCCGTCGCCGCCACACTTGCCTTCACCGCACTTGCCTTCGCCGGACTTCTCGCCGTCGCCGCCGCACTTGCCTTCACCGCACTTGCCCTCGGCGTGGTTGCTGGCCAGCTGGTAGCCGCTGCCCAGGTCATTGGCGACAAAGGGATTTTCCGCCTGGGCAGAGAGAGGGGCCGCCATGGAGCCGGATACGAATGCAATACCCAGGGCTGTACGGATGGCGTTGCTGGTCGTGTTTGCTTTACTGTTCATGAGTGTCTCCTCGCTGTTGATTGGACTTGCACCGCTTTGATGCTACCGCCATACATTTGTTACAGGTTTTTTTGTTCCGTGTCCATGCTCTCCTCCGGAGCCAGCCCATAAACGTGTCCACTCCCCTCGGGGAGGCCGGTGGATGCACAGAATGACACTGCATTCGAGCTCGTCGAATACGAACAGTTCCCCATGGCCTCGATCTGCAAGCTCTTTTGAGCCCGGTACGGCAATACCTCGTATCAACAGGGACGCGGGCCAATCGTGGTAGACGTGTACCTGGTCACCCACTCGGGAAGGGAAAACATGAGATCCAGTATTTTCAAAGCCCTGAAAGGGCTTGCACTAGTATTCAGCCTGGCAGCGGGGCCCGTTCATGCTGATATTGTCTGGCATTGGAACGACGGCTTTTCCGATGAGGAGCAGACCCTGCTGACGTCCTGGATTGCACATACGGTGTCCGCGGTCGAGAGTCTTGTCGCACCTTTTCCCTTTGATCTGCATATCCACTTCCATCGTCTAATCGACCGCGGTGAGCCCGTACCCTGGGCCAATACCCGGCGCGGACCGCGACAGGGGGTGGATTTTCATGTTGATCCCTCTTTTCCGCTGGAGTCGTTCTACGCCGACTGGACAGCGCCGCATGAGTTGAGTCATCTGCTGATACCGTCTCTGGGCCGGGACAGCAGCTGGTTTGCGGAAGGCTTCGCCAGTTACATGCAGTATCAGGTCATGCGCCATATGGGTGAGATGGAAGGGGCCGACATCGCGGCGGCCTACCGCGTGCGTATGGCTCGTGCCCAGGCGTCCTACCGGTTGCCAGAGTCACCCCTGCCAACGGCGGCACCTGAGCTGCGGCGCTTGGGCGACTACCCGACCTACTACTGGGGAGGCGCGGTTTACTTCCTGCGCGCCGATACTGCACTCAGGGCGCGCGGTCAGGGCGGGCTGTCAGGCCTGCTTCGAGAGTACATGGACTGCTGTCGCAGGCGTGAGGCCGGCCTGGCCGTTCTGTTACAGCAGTTTGACGAGCTCACCGGCACGTCGCTGTTTGACGAACTGATGCAGGAGTTTCGCGTCCAGCCAGGTTTTCCCGCCTACAGCGAGGCGCTTGATCGACTTGAGACACAGCTACAGAGCGAGCGGGCAGGCATGGGCGACGACCTGCAGGCGCTGCTTGACCGTCTGGAACTCCAGCAGCAGTAGCCGTTCACGGCTGATCGCCGACGTCGGGGCGTTGCAGCTTACGGGCGAGCGACTCAGTTTCGAAATGTGATCGGCAGATGGCAGGTGCCATAGCGCCAGAAGAAGCAGACGCGTTCAACGCCAGGGATGGAGGTGCGCATTACAATGCGCTGCCCTCTACACAGTAGACCCCCGACAAAGCCACTCCGGCGGCTGCTCTCGCGCACGACCCGTCACCGCGGCCCACACGCAATCCGCCAGGCTGCCGAAGCGCACCCCGCGGCCCGTGAGCGCGGTGGCGTAGTGCGAATACTTTCCGGAGTTTGTCATCAGGACCTTCGTCGCGCCCGGGAACACCGGCTCGGTGATGGAGCACCAGCAGATGTCGGGAATGATCTTCGCCCCGGCCGCCTGCAGGCGCTCGATAACGCCCTCTGCGCGGGCCGCGGCGAGGACCTGGCGACCCACGGTGACAATCATGTCCGTGCCCGGATGGCAGCGCTGCCCCTCCAGCAGGTCGGCGATCCGTCGACATTCCTGCAGGGAGGCGTGCGGGCTGCCGATTGCCACCAGGTCCACCCGACCGTCCGCCGCATTGAAGTCCCGCCAGACCCGCGCCAGATCGGCGGGCGTGATCCGCAGGCGTTCCGAACCCGTGTGGGGTGCGAGGTACCCCTCGGGCGTGTGACCCTTCACGTGAAGCATGGGGGCCGCTGAAGTGGTACCAAAAGCGGCGCACAGCGCCTTGAGATCGTCCGCGCAGGGATGTGTATCCTCAAGGCCCGTCAACACGGGAATGTTCTGCGGCGATAGCGTCCCCGCCAGCCAGCCCAGCAGGGGCCACAGGGCGTCATCGAATGACGCGGGCACGTCAACGTGAATCTCGCGCCCGGGGCGGCGGCTATCGTCGAGGTAAACACCGGTGCGCGGTGCGCGGCCGGTCATGGCAATGAACAGGTCGAGGTAGTCGGGGTGTTTCACGGTGCGCGCCCCGAGCACGGAGTTGGCGTAGATCACGGCGTTGGACTCGGACCAGCCGATGGCCTCGCCGTCGGCGGGTGCGTTGTCCAGCAGGTAAGGTGCGCAGGTGAACGTCGGCAGGGCGCCCATGTTCACGTAGGCATCGGCCAGGCGGCTCGCCCTGGCGCCGAAGTCCTTCCCCACACCCTGGGACTGCCAGTTCTCCCGGTCCACCGAAATGGCATTGATGGTGGTGGGTATGCAGGTCCTTGCCCCCATGGCCTGCATCTTTTCCGCAAAGTCCAGGTTCGCGTCGTGGGCGAGAATGCAGCCATCGATGTGCGCCCGGGAGACATCGACAAAGCCGGTCGCGCCCTGGACCGCCGCCATGAGGCACAGGACTTCCATGGCAATCTGGCCTGCCGGGCCCTTGTGTCCTGCGAGCCGCTCGCGATCGGCGTCACTCAGGTCGAGAGTCCCCGGATCGACAGAGGTCAGTGCAATTGAATGATCCGCGAATTCAAGGGTGCTGCCGCGGACGGCGGCGTGGGATGCCCGGGAGAGGGCATCGAACAGCGCCGGCGACAGACGCAGGACGGCAACGCTGGCATCGAAGAGTCGCGCCGCGATCATCGCGCCGAGGGTCAGGATGTCCTCCTCCTCGCAAAAGACCAGCGCGGCCGGTGCCATCGCATTGCGCGCCAGCTGCAGCAGGACGCCACTGCCACTGCAGGACCCGCGGGAGGAGGGCATCAGCACGATGCGGCCGGCGAGTTCTGCGCCCTGATCGGGATGGTGTGCGTCGATAATCACGCCGGTGTCGGGATCGACGCCGCCCCAGAAGGAGAGGCCCTCGGCACAGGCCAGCACCTGCCCCTGCGCGTAGCCTGGAACAAGCAGCAGCGCCGGACTGTCGTTCGCCGTCACGCATTGTCCCTGACGGCGCGGGCAATGTAGTTGGCAATCATCAGGTCGAGATGCGCGCCACCGCCGTTCTTGAATACCGTGATCTCCCTGTCGGAGACCCGCGCAGGTTTTTCCGTGGCGATCAGGTCGTACAGGTCCGCCTTGACGTCGTCTTCGCGGATAACGCCGGCGGCCAGGGGAATCATGAGCTCGCCGATGTGATGCAGGGTGGTGTCGCGGCTGTCGACGAAAAGCGTGCCCTTGCGTAAAAGCGCGTCATCCGCCTCGCGCATGTCGGCCTTGAACGCGCCGATAAGATCCACGTGCGTCCCCGCGGAAATCCATTCGCCCATGAGGACGGGCTCACGCGCCAGCGTGGCGGCACTGACGATATCCGCGCTGCCTGCGGATTCCGCGAGATCCTCGACGACAGTCAGCGCGATGCCCAGGCCGGCGCTGCGGGAGACGATTGCCTGCGCCTGCTCGGGACGCCTGGTCCAGATCGCTATCTTCTCGAGTTGCGGAAACGTCGCGTGATAGGCCCGCACAAGGCTTTCGGCAATGGCGCCGCCACCGACGATCAGCAGGCGTCTGCTGTCGGTACGTGCCAGAAGCTGTGCACCGAGCAGCGAGTCGCTGCAGGTCTTGATCTCGGTGATGAGCCGGCTTTCGATAATGGCCCGGAGCGCGCCGCTGTCGGGGGTAAACAGCATCATTGCGCCCTGTACCGTCGGCAGGCCACTGGCCTTGTTGCCATCCATGACGGTGACGGCCTTGACGCCATAGCCGAAGCCGTCGATGAAGCCCGCGCGGTTCAGCAGCGTTGCCGTTTCAGGGCCGAGAAAGATGTCGGCGACCTGGGCCTTTGGCCGCCGGTGCCCGGCGCGCAGGGCGTCGACGGCACCTTGCCAGGACAGCTGCGCAATGGCGTCGTCATAGCGAATGGTGACGGGTATCACGCCGGGATCCTTTTCAGTGACCGGAAGTCGGGATCGGCCGGGTCAGCAGGCTCTCCATCAGGCTCTCCAGCGCCGGCACATCGATAGTCCGGACGGCCT
Organism: Chromatocurvus sp.; assembly: GCA_041685155.1. Lineage (GTDB taxonomy): Bacteria > Pseudomonadota > Gammaproteobacteria > Pseudomonadales > Halieaceae > Chromatocurvus. The sequence goes on along the minus strand of JAWLGG010000059.1, from coordinate 2,133 downwards.
GCTGACGCTGCTCATCCAGTCCCGGCTCATAGCCCGGTGCCCAGGAGATCATGTCGCCGTAGGAGGGACCGAACTGGGTATTGATGTCCACGTAGGCATCCTCGGACTGCTCAATGAGGCCGGGCTGCAGCCAGACGCCGGTAGCGATGATGTCCCAGAGTGGAAAGCCGGTTTCGCTGGACGCCAGGGCCCCGGAGACAGGTGTGTCCGCAGCGGAGATCCGGTCGCGCAGGGCGGGGGTCAGTTCGGTGGCTGTGGACGGATCCACCGGGACCATGACAATCCTTTTCCAGGGCGCGCGCAGCGTGATGGCGGCGGCTTCCGGGTCGAAGCGGATATTGAATTCCCGGCGCGGCGAGTGCGCGAACTCGCGCGCGAACTGCTCTGCGGCCACGCTGTCGAGTTCCTGCTGCGGGTTGAGACTGCCGCCCATGTAGACCAGCTCCCGCGCCAGACTGGCGAACTCCGGATCAAGCCGCTGGGCGAGCGCCAGGTTGGTGAGCGGACCCATGGCGATAATCGTGACCTCACCCGGATACTGTCGCACCTGGCGGATCAGGAAGTTCGCCGCAATATCGTTGGCTGCTTCCGTTTCCGGGTCGCCGTAGGGCAGGGACGATGGCATGTCGTCGGGGCCGAGATACTCGGGCAGGCTCTGCTCGGTGGATTCCACCCATTCCCTGTGCCACGCGCCTTTCCAGGTCAGACGGCCGTACAGCTGCTCCCAGAGCTCGGTTCGCTTCTCGGTATTGAGCAGCGGATAGGTCGCGCCGGGAATCACGGGAATATCAGTGCGGCCCGCGAGCTCGAGTGCACGCAGGGAATTGGCGACGCCGACTTTCATCCACTGATTGCCGCTGACCTGGGTCACGCCCAGGACCTCGACGTCCGGTGCCATAACGACCATCCATTCGGCGATACCGAAGCCGTCATCGTCGAGAATGACCTTGCGCGTCTCGGCAGAAGCCAGGGTCGCAGTCAACAGGGCGAGGGCGCCGAGCAGTGCCGCGGGGGTTGAGGTTGGATGTATGAGCATAGGGAGGTTCCTCGATGTCGGTTCAGTCGGACGGAATTCAGGGTGTGGCGATGAACCGGCGCCTCGGCGTCACCGGAAAGAGTGGATTGTGGCCCGGACTGGCGGGCCGGGTGCGGATACAAACGCTTGCCGCTAGCTCTGATCTGACAAGATGGTACTCTCGCATAATATCCGAACGTGGGGCGCGCATGACGCAAAAGTCTGCAGTCTCCCACAATTTCACCCCGTCATCACCGTTCCAGAGGATCAATCATGACCTATCGGCCAATGAGATGTCCGCGGCCACGACCGGACAGGCGGCGTTGCGACGGTCGCGAGATGAACCCTCGCGACATTGCCCGTCTGACACGCCGGAGTTTTGTTGCGGGCGCCGCGGTCGCACTCGCCATGAGAGCGCTTCCGACGGCGGCAGCAAGCGCCGCGACGCCTGTGATTTTCGATTCCGACATCGGCGACGATATCGATGACACCTGGGCCCTCCTGATGCTTCTGCGGATGCCGCAGCTCGATGTGAAGCTTGCGGTGGGGGATTTTGGCAACGCCATCTACCGGGCGCGCCTGCTGGCGAAGCTGCTTGAGCTGACGGGGCGAACGGATATTCCCGTTGGCATCGGCCTGGGGGGTGCGAATCTGCCGGGCCAGCAGAGCGACTGGCTGGGCGACTATCAGCTCGGGGATTACCCCGGGACAGTGCACCGGGACGGCGTGCAGGCCATCATCGATACCATTCACGCCTCCTCACGGCCCGTGACCCTGCTCTGTCTTGGCCCGGTGCCCAACATTGCCGAGGCCCTGCGGCGCGATCCGTCCATTGCCGGCAATGCGCGCATCGTCGGGATGTATGGCTCCATCTACCGGGGCTATATGGACGCGCCGGAGCCCGCCGCTGAATACAACGTCCGGGTCGATCCCGTGTCACTGCAGAAGGTGTTTGCCGCTCCCTGGGAGTGCACCATCACGCCGCTGGATACCTGTGGCCAGGTGGTATTGCAGGGCGACAATTACCGGCGTCTGTACGAAAGCGATGATCCCTGGCTGCGCGCGCTGATGGAGAACTACCGGGTCTGGCTGCCGGGGGCACCCTTTGTCGACCCGAA
>JAWLGG010000551.1:0-2567 GCA_041685155.1 Chromatocurvus sp. | reverse complement strand
AATGAAGTAAACCTGTTAATGATAACCAGGCAAAACAAACGGAGAGAGACTCTATGTTCAGTCACGTGATGGTCGGAACAAATGATATCGGGCGCGCCAAGGGCTTCTATGACGCCGTGCTAGGCGTACTGGGTGTCGGCGAGGGAATGCAAAATACCGCCGACAGCGGCCATGAGCGGCTGTTCTATCTGCACGAGGGCGGCACGTTCTGTGTCAGCGAGCCGATCAATGATGAGCCGGCGACCTTTGCCAACGGCGCCACCATCGGCTTCAAGTGCACGTCACCAGAGCAGGTGCGGGAATTCCATGACACGGGTGTGGCGCACGGTGGCACGTCGATCGAGGATGCCCCGGGCGTGCGGGAAAGCAGCATGGGCGCGATGCACCTGTCGTATGTGCGCGATCCCGACGGTAACAAACTGTGTGCGATTTATCGACCGAATGCCTGAGGCTGAGACAGGTTTATTCGACTTGTGCGGCCTGTTTCGCAGACGCCGTGTCGCCCGCAGATGTAGCCGTCGAGCCTACCGCGAGTTGCGTTTTCCGCCGACTCGGGTTGCCTGCCCGTAGAGTCGTTGAACGCCGCGTAGATCGCCCGGCTGCAGATCGTCAAAGGCCTCGGTGTAGCGAAACGCCATGACTCCACCGGATGGGCCGGGGTGATCCAGTCCAATGGCATGGCCGATCTCGTGAATCAGCGTGTAGCGGATGTCGTAGGCATCCTCATCGCCGTCGAACCCGACCTTCCAGTCATGGTCGGGATTCAGGCATACCAAGGCCTGCTCGATACCGTGCACTCCTTCATCCGCATCGTTGGAATAGGCCAGGTTGGCGAATGCCCAACCGCGCGGCCTAGTCTGGGCGCCGATGATAATATCCGCATCCTCGGTATTGCTGACCTCGCGGAAAGATAGACAGGCAGCGCCCTCCCAGACCCGAAACGCCGCTGCCGCCTCGCTCTCCAGCGTTTCCCTGGAGAGTTTTTCTCCGAGAAGCGCATCAACCGGCGCCAGGTCGCGACAGTTGGGAGCATCGGCGAACCAGTTCAGCGCATCGCCAAACCGGAGTGGCTCGCCGGCAAATGCATAGCTGATGGTCGCGCCGACCCCCAGGCGACGGTCTCCCCACTTTACCTTGCGGTCATCCAGTTCCAGTAACCGATACCCGCCTTCACCCGCACGGGCTGTCAGCGGCGTTCCTACGGCCAGAAAGAGATGGGTGGCGAATGTAAAGGTGGCGAGGAACAGGCTGGCAAGGCATCCACTCGTTGGCGTTCGCATTGCGGTCTCCTGGAAGAGGTGGCTGAAAACACCGGCGAGGGCCCACCAGTAGCGCTTTTGAAGCGCCTGTGGGATATAGCAGAGAGTCGACAAAAAGTGCGCCACCGCACGGACCAGAAACTCGCCAGTACCCATAATGGAATGGGCGGTACTCTTATCACTTCAATAGCACCCTGAACTCTGGGTGACGCTACCGGCCGCCTCATGCGAAGTCAATTCCGCGGTAGATTACTGTGCAGCAGTCGGCAATCTTCGCTATCTTGAAAAGACTGGCCCGCCGAAACAGCGGAGTGCTGACGATTCATGAAATCACTGAGAACCCCCGACAGCCGGTTCAAGCAACTGTCCGGTTATGACTTCGAGCCGCACTACCTGCAGGTGGACGACTTCGAGGGTGGCGAGCTGCGTCTGCACTATCTCGACGAGGGCCCGCGGAGCGCCCCCGTTGTGCTTCTCATGCACGGTGAGCCTTCCTGGTGCTATCTGTACCGCAAGATGATTCCCGTCATCACCGGCGCGGGCTTTCGGGTCGTCGCGCCGGACCTGATCGGTTTCGGCCGCTCCGACAAGCCCGCGGCGCGCGCGGACTACACCTATGCCCGACATGTGGGCTGGATGCAGTCCGTGCTGGAGCAGCTCGACCTGCAGGTCATCAACCTCGTCTGCCAGGACTGGGGCGGCTTGCTGGGGTTGCGCCTGGTCGCGGAGAATCCGGATCGCTTCGCCTCCGTTGTAGCCGCCAATACCTTTCTCCCCACGGGCGATACAGACCTGGGTCCTGCCTTCGAGAAGTGGCGCCTGTTCTCTCAGGAGACGCCCGAGTTCCACGTTGCCGGCGTCATCAAGGGTGGCACTGTCACGCCCCTTTCCCAGGCGGTGCTCGACGCCTACAACGCGCCGTTCCCCGACGAAAGCTACAAGGAGGGGGCGCGCCAGTTCCCGATGCTGGTACCCGCCAGTCCGGATGATCCCGCCGCCGAGGCCAACCGGCGGGCGTGGGCGGTGCTCAGCCAATGGCAAAAACCTTTTCTCACTGCGTTCAGTGACGCCGACCCGGTGACCGCCGGTGTTGATACCTACTTCCAGAAGTTCATCCCGGGAGCCCGGGGACAGGAGCACTTCACGATAAGGAACGGTGGCCACTTCCTGCAGGAAGACCAGGGCGAAGCGCTGGCCGAAGTGGTCGTCCGCTTCCTGACGTCTTAGTGGGCCACGCGGCAAGTTCGGTAATACTCAGCCACAGCACAAGCGCTGTGAGCGAGGCGCGCGAGTGCAGGACTGGCCGTC
>JAWLGG010000550.1:0-2571 GCA_041685155.1 Chromatocurvus sp. | reverse complement strand
ACCATGTAGTTGCGCACCGAGTTGGCGCGACGCTCGCCCAGCGCCATGTTGTAATCGCGGGTGCCGCGCTCGTCGGTGTGGCCGTCCAGGCGAACGTTGCGGTCATTGGTTCGCAACAGGGCAATGTGCGCATCGAGAGCCTGACGCGCCTCGGTGGTGAGCGTCGAGCTGTCGAAGTCGAAGTAGAAGATGTTCCCGGCCGCGTCCACGGCCTGCTCGAGGCGACGCTGCTCTGCCGCTGCCTCTGCGGCCTCGCGCGCTGCAGCCTGCTCGGCTTCGCGCGCCTGCTGTGCTGCGGCCGCTTCCGCGGCCGCAGCAGCAGAGGCTGCCGCCTCTTCTTCTTCCTGTTTTGTATCAGTGCCCGAACAAGCCACCAGAAAAGCAGCGGTAAACAGCAGGGTAAGTGCCTTACCGGCGACTGGCAGAGTTTTCATAGCGTGCTTCCTTCACGTGTGTTGCGTTATGTTAGCGGCGTGAGTGCGCCGCACCTTCAAGGCGTCAGGTAGGGTGACCAGGCTGGTTCCCGCACATCGCCGGTTCGGGCAGGCAGATTGAACTTCACGCCGCCATCTACCGACACTGCAGACAGGATCCCACGGCCCCCGGATTTCGTCGCGTACAATACCATAGACCCATTAGGGGCGATACTCGGGCTTTCGTCAAGGTCTGTGCTCGTCAGCACCTGCAACCGCTCGGTCACCAGATCGTGGATTGCAATGTGATATTGCCCGTCACGCTGGTGAACCAGCACCATGTTGCGTCCATCCTGGGCGATCCGCGCCCGCGCGTTGTAGTTGCCTTCGAAGGTCACGCGATCGGTGATGCCGGTCTGCAGGTGGTAGCGATAGATCTGCGGACGGCCGCCTCTGTCGGAAGTAAACAGAATCGAATTGCCGTCGGGCATCCAGGTCGGCTCGGTATCGATCGCGTAGTGTCGCGTGATGCGGGTCAGACTGCGGCTGGCCACGTCCATGAGATAGATATCCGGACTGCCGTCCTTCGACAGCACCATGGCCAGGGTATTGCCATCCGGAGACCAGGCCGGGGAGCTGTTGAGGCCGCGGAAATTCGTCAACTGCTCCCGGGCGCCGGTGCGCAGTTCCTGCCGGAAAATCGCCGGGCGGTCGGTTTCAAAGGAGACGTAGGCGATCTCGCGCCCGTCCGGCGACCAGCTGGGCGCCATGATGGGCTCCCGGGATTCCAGCAGCACGATGGGGCGGGCACCGTCGGCATCCGACAGCGTCAGCCGGTAGTAGTCCTTGCCCCGGGGGTTGCGCTCCACCGACACATAGAGCAGACGCGTTGCGAACGCCCCGGGAATTCCGGTCAGGTGCTCGTACACCGCGTCGCTCACCCGGTGCGCGAGCATGCGCGCCTCGCCCTGTGAGTCCGTCTGGGAGCCCGAGAGCACGCGCCGCTCGCGATTGACATCAAACAGCTCGTAGTCGACTCGCAGCTGCTCCCCGGGCGTGACGCGACCGATCAGGACATACTCGGTGTTGATGGCGCGCCAGTCGCGGAAAAAGACCTCATCACCACTGGAAGGGTAGCTCAGCATGTTGTCGCGCCCCACCGGGGCAAACTGGCCGCTGCGGGCGAGGTCGTCCGCGACAATCTGCGCGACATCCTCGGGAGACAGCCCGGTGCCCTCGGTGGCGAAAGGGACCACCGCGATTGCGGTGGGATCGTCCATCCCCTGGGTAATCTCGATCACGAGCTGGGCGCGCGCGGTCAGGGCAGACGCGAGGAGCGCCGTGAGGAGGATCAGTCGGGCAAGCTTAATCATCAGTAGCGTAAATCCTCTGGTCTGAACAGCAGGCGGAAGCGCCTGAAGGTCTTCTCGAACTCCCTGGTGGGCAGGTTCTTCAATTCGGGAAAACTCCCCGCACGCTCGACAGCATTGATGGCAGAGCGATCAAACGCGGCACTGCCACTGCTTTTTACCACGCTGACGCTGATCACGTCACCGTTAGGGATAAGCTGCACGGCAAGCAGCGCTTCCATGCCATTGCGGGCGCTGGGCGGACGATTCCAGTAGTTTATCACCGAGCGCTGGATCAGGGCGGCATAGCTCGCGGCCATCTCCTCTGCCGTAACCGCGACCTCCGCGGCGGATTCCGCGGCCATGGACTCGGACAGCTGCCGGCGCGACAGCTCCGCAAGCGCCTCCGCGTCAAGTTGCGGCTCGGGCGGCTTCGCCGGCGCTGGCTTAGGCTCACTGCGGGAAGTTTCCGCGGGGCGAGCCTGAGACTCGGGCTTGCTCGCCGGGGCGGGAGCGGGTTTCGACGGCGCGGGGGCCGCCTCACGCTTCGGTGCCGCGGCCTGCGTCTTTGCCGGCGGCCTGGACGCGGCCTTCGGGGCGGGCTTCGAACGGAATTCGTCGATTGACACCAGCTTGGCGTCGATAATCTCCGGCGTTATCTTGCGCGCCTGTATCACCCGGTCACTGTCGCTGCTGTCCCAGCGCGCAAGAAGCAGGAACACCACCAGGCCGTGCAGGCACAGCGAGACGATGGCTGGAGGCAGCCAGTCCGGCAGATAGTCCGTGAGCAGATACAGGTTCATTTCGGA
>JAWLGG010000549.1:0-2576 GCA_041685155.1 Chromatocurvus sp. | reverse complement strand
CCACTCGGTCGTGCTGCTGGCGAATACCCCGGACGGCCACCTGAGTGCCGCTGAGGCGGAAGTGGCGGGGATATTCAGCTCGTTCAGCCAGGAGTTCGACGATGCGGCGCTGCTCATGCCGATCAGCCTGGCGCGGCAGCTGGCGCAGGTCGAAGGGGCGCACGCGTGGCTGGTTTTCCTCGAGCGCACCGGCGATACCGATGCGGTTCAGAAATCGCTGCGTGCGGCACTCCCCGCCGGAGAATTCGATGTGCAGCCCTGGCATGCGCTGGCGGAATTCTACGCACGCGCGTCGGCTCTGTTTCAGCAGCAACTGCAGCTGGTGACGGGTATCGTCGTATTTATTATCCTGCTCGGCATCTCTAATACCATGATGATGAGCGTGCTCGAGCGCACCGGCGAAATCGGCACCGTGATGGCGCTGGGCACCCGGCGTGTCGCCGTGCTGCGCGGTTTTCTGCTTGAGGGCGCGTTACTGGGCGTGCTTGGTGCCTTGCTTGGCGTGCTGGTGGCGTTTGGCCTCGGGCATCTCCTGGCCTGGGCGCAGATCGAGATGCCGCCGCCGCCGACCTTCGCCCGCTCCTACCTCGCGGGTCTGCTCATCACGCCCGGCATGGTTCTGGAGTCGGTCGTCATTGCCTGTCTGACCACCACGCTAGCCTCTCTATACCCGGCCTGGCGGGCATCGCGCATGGTCATCGTGGAAGCAATACGCCATGCCCGCTGAGCTCGATACGACACGCATGGCGCTGCGCAACGTCTGGCGCCAGCGCGGGCGATCATTGATGACCCTGTTTGCCATCGCCTTCGGTGTCACAGCGCTCATCCTCGCGGGCGGATTCGTCAAGGACACCGTGGACGAACTCGGTGAATCCATGATCCATTCCCAGTCCGGTCATATACAGGTCAGCCGCGCAGGCTACCGGGACGCGGGCAGCCACAATCCGGGGTCCTTCCTGATTCGTGAACCGGAAGCATTGCGCGCCGAGCTGTCGGCAATGCCGGCGGTAGATGAGGTTCTGCTGCGCATGACCTTTTCCGGTTTGCTCAACAACGGTCGCACGGACTGGGCGGTTATCGGCGAGGGCGTGGAGCCGGCGGCAGAGGCCCGGCTGGGCACGTATATCAACCTGTCCCGGGGGCGCCAGCTCGCGGCGTCAGACCCCTTCGGCATGATGCTTGGGGCGGGCGTTGCCGATGCCCTGGACCTGGCGCCGGGCGATTGGGTCAACCTGCTGGCAAACACGCAGGACGGCGCGGTTAACGTACTCGAGTTCGAGGTCGTGGGTATCTTCCAGACCTTTTCCAAGGACTATGATGCCCGCGCAGTGCGCATTGCCCTGGCCGCGGCCCAGGAACTCCTGGGGGATGACGGCGCGCACCTCGCGGTGCTCAAGCTGCAGACAACGTCAGCCACGGCGGCGAGCCTTCAGGCGGTAGAGGCCACCCTGGCGGGTCGCGGTTTTGACGTGGTGGACTGGAAACGCCTGAATCCCTTCTATATGCAGACGGTGGAGCTGTACCGGCAGCAGTTCGGCTTCCTGGTGCTGGTGATCCTGCTGATGGTCAGCCTGAGTGTGGGCAACACCATCAACATGAGCGTGCATGAGCGCGCGGGCGAGTTCGGCACCATGCAGGCCTGCGGTGCCCGTCGGCGTACTGTTTTTCGCCTGATTCTCGCCGAGAGTGCTCTGCTTGGTTTTTTTGGTGCGGCGCTGGGTATCCTGGTCGGCAATGGCCTGGCGTTGCTGATTTCCGCCATCGGCATTCCCATGCCGCCGCCGCCGAACTCCGATATCGCCTACATCGCGCTGATCCGCCTGGCCTGGTGGATCACTGGGCTGTCATTCCTGATTGGCATGCTGGCACCGGTGCTGGCTGCGCTGCGCCCGGCACTGCGCGCCTCGCGGGATGATATTGCGGAGTCGCTGCGACGGGCAGTTTAGGCAGGCGGCGCTGACCCCCCGAGCGCGGCCAACTGTCGCTTTGACTAATCGAGCGCGGCCAACTGGCGCTTTGACTAATAAAGCCGACGCAGATACTGCTGCGTGAACATGCGCTCCGGCAGATCCACGAGGGTCATCTCCGTGTACTCCAGCACGGAGTAGTCCCCCTCGTTAAGCGCGTCTTCAATCACCAGCCGCGTGGGGCGCAGGCGCCCGGCGAGTTCCCGGAATTCCTCATAGCTGCTGGTCTTAAGAAGCCGCCCCGATACGGCGTAGAATTCCGCCTTGATGGGCCGGTCATCCTCGACACGGACCCAATAACGTACTTTTGCATAGGTCACGCCGCGACCGGCCGCTGTCAGTTCGAGTACGTAAGCCTCCTCGCCGTCTGCGCTCTCCCTGCCCTCCAGTGAGGCCGCATAGTCACCGGCAAAGTTGGCGCGGGCCAGGTCGCCAATGGCCACCTGCCCGGTCAGGCGCTGAGACAGTGATAGCCGCACCGGTTGCGACACGCTGGGCATGAATATCCACAGGTCGCGCCCGCGCATTAACAGCGCCTGACCGCGCTCGGAGGCTGGTGACTCGGTGAGCACGATCGTGTTCTCGTTGCCACGGGACATGACCTTGTAT
>JAWLGG010000548.1:0-2576 GCA_041685155.1 Chromatocurvus sp. | reverse complement strand
CATGGAGAAGCTATCTGCCAGTTGGCGGCACGGAAATCCGGTGAAGCGCACCCCCTCCCGGCGCCTGACCTACCTCGCCGCTTTCTACGTGGGCATTCCCGTCGCCCTCGCCCTGTATTCAGGTGCCTCGGAGAGCGGCAGCGCCGCTTTCACCGAGCGGCGCTACTACTTCTACTACTTTCTCGCGGCGAGCCTGCCCGTCTGGCTGGCGTTTGACCTCTGTACCCGCTGCGCGCAGTGGGTGCTGAGGCCCTGGCAGCCCCGGCTGCTGGTGATACTCGTCCTCGGGGCCATTCTCGGGCTGCACCTGCAGGGCCTGTGGACGCCCTGGCGGCAGTCGCTGTTCGAGCCCTACCTCGCCGAAGGCTCACGCTTCTACTCGGTCTTCCCGTGGCGCTACGGCGAGGCGGACTACCTGGTCAAGGCGGTGATTGCCTGGGCGGCCGCCAGCGTGGTCTGGGCGGGCGCCAATTTTTTCTTTCTGCACGTGTTCGGACTGCCGCGCTATGGCTACCGGGCCAGCGGTCAGGCCGGTGCAGGCCTGGCCGACGGCGAACGGGAAGAGGACAGCGGGGGGCCTGCGGAACGCGCTTCAAGCCCCTCGGCAACGCGGATGGCTATCCTGCTGGACAAGCTGCCCGATTCCCTGGGCACGGACATCGTCGCCCTCAAGGCCGAGGAGCACTACACCCGCGTGTATACGACCCGCGGGGAAGCCCTGATACTCATGCGTTTCAGCGACGCGGTCGACCTGCTGGAGGAACTGGGCGGACTGCAGACACACCGCTCCTACTGGGCCAATCCGCAGCACATCGAGGAGATGACCAGCGAGGGACGTTCCTCCCGCCTTCACCTGAGCAAGGGTATCGACATTCCCGTCAGCCGCACCTATCGTGCCCTCGTCCGGCAGGCCCTGTCTACGTCAGATCACCGCAGCGCCAGCAGCTGCTGATCCGGCCTTGCTGCGTCAGCGGGCCAGTTCCTCGCAGTAGCCCTGCAGCCGGGCAATATCCTGATCCCGCGACAGGCGGTGATCGCCGTCCTTGATCAGCGCCAGTACAACGTCGTCCGTTGTCAGCGCCGCTACCAGACTCTGTGCGTGCGTCCAGGGGACGTCATCGTCGCGCATGCCCTGCAGGATACGCACGGGGCAGTCGACAGGCAGCGGTTCATCCAGCAGCTGCCACTGGCGACCATCCTCGATCAGCGCGCGGGTAATCCGGTAGGGCTCGTCATAGTCGGATGGCCTGAGTGTGTAGCCGTTCTCCATGATCTCCGCGCGAGCCTGCTCAGGCATACCCGCCCACATCAGCTTCTCGGTGAAGTCCGGGGCCGGCGCGACCAGCACCATGCCGGACACGTCTTCCGGCCGTGCAAGGGCGGCGAGCAGTGCCATCCAGCCGCCCATGCTCGATCCGACGAGCACCAGCGGGCCCGAGGCCAGTGCATCGATAACGTCCAGGGCATCCTGTCGCCACAGGGAAATAGTGCCCTCGTCGAATGCGCCTGCAGAGGCGCCGTGGCCGCTGTAGTCGAAGGCGAGGAAACCCTGCCCGGACTCGGTCGCCCAGCGCTCCAGGGCCACCACCTTGGTGCCGTTCATGTCCGACTTGAATCCCGACAGCCAGACAAAGGTCTGCGCCCCGGGCGCGGCGGCCCGATGCCGGTAGGCGAGACTCTGTCCGTGGGAAGACGTGAGAAATGCGTGTGTCATGCAAGCTCCTCCAGCAGTGCGCTCCAGGCCGGTATGAGCCGGTCGGAGTACCAGGGTGATACATCGACCGGCGCGGGCAGGCCGCCAGTGAGCCATGCCCGCAGCCGCGCTACAAGGGCATCGAGATCACCGGCGGGATAGCGGTAGGCTGCAGGGTAAAGCTCGGGGTAGCAGAGAGCATCCGGCACCAGCGGGCGGGCGCCGGCGCTGGCGGCCTCGAGCACCGCGAGACCCTGGAATTCCTGCCGCGCCGTGCTGACCACAATGCCCGCACTGGCAAGCAGGTCAGTGTAGGCTTCTCGCGGCAGCATGCCATCTGCGACGATCCGCGCTCCCAGGGCCTCGCGTAGTCGCGCCAGGGACGCGGGTGTCCGCCGCGGGCGCTTGCCCAGCAGGGCAAGGCGGAACGGAACGCCGGCGGCTGCGAGGGCCAGCATGGCGTCGGCGAACATCGACGGCAGCTTGTCATGCTCCCAGCGATGATTCCACAGCACCAGCCCGGGGTCGTGCACTGCCTGCCCCGCTCCGGCAACCGGCGCGATGGCCACAGGGCAGACAGCGCTGCGCCGCGCCAGGTGCTCGACAACCCCCCGGGGTACCGCATCCGGCATGGCGTCGAGCAGCTCTCCAACACCGTTGAGGTAGCTGTCACGATTGAATGCAGAGTTGAACACCAGGCGATCGGCAGCCAGGCCACCGTAGAGCTGCACCATTCTTGGCTCCAGCGAGCGGAACTGCGTGCTCCCCGGCGGGTAGGCGAACTGGTTTTCGTGGAAATAATACAGCGCCGGCACCGCTGCCAGGCGCGGATGGATTCCCTTGAGGGTCGCGAGGTCCACCATGGAGGTAGCGACAATCAGAT
>JAWLGG010000547.1:0-2582 GCA_041685155.1 Chromatocurvus sp. | reverse complement strand
ATCGACAGCAACATCAACGGGTTCCTTGCCCTGCTCGAGTGCTGCCGACATGTGCCGGTGAGACACCTCGTGTACGCGTCGAGCAGTTCCGTGTACGGGGCAAATCGCAAGATGCCGTTCTCGGTCGCGGACAACGTCGACCACCCGGTGTCACTCTACGCCGCAACCAAGAAAGCCAACGAACTCATGGCGCATACCTACTCCCACCTCTATGGCATACCGACAACCGGGCTGCGCTTTTTCACGGTGTACGGCCCCTGGGGTCGACCCGACATGGCCTATTTCCTGTTTACCCGGGCCATACTCGCGGGCCAGCCGATCAAGGTGTTCAATGAAGGGCGCATGCAGCGCGACTTCACCTACATCGACGATATCGTCAGCGGCGTCCTCGGAGCGCTGGACAGACCGCCGACCGCAGACGCTTCCGGCACTGGTGGTGGACCCGATGCGGGCAGCAGCAGCGCGCCCTACCGGGTACTCAATATCGGCAACAACCGGCCGGTCGCGCTGATGGACTTCATCGGCGCGATCGAAACCGCGCTGGGGCGGGAGGCGATCAAGGAATACCACCCGATGCAGCCCGGCGACGTTCCGGCCACCTATGCCGACATCGACGCGCTCACCGCACTGACGGGCTACACGCCGGTTACGCCGCTGCAGGACGGCATCAACCGTTTCGTGGCGTGGTACCGGCAATACACAGGGGAAACCGAGGACAAGAGCGAATGAATGTAGTGATGATCGGTGCGGGATACGTGGGCCTGGTATCGGGTGCCTGCTTTGCCGAATTCGGCGCGCAGGTCACCTGCGTCGACAAGATACCCGAGCGGATCGATGCCCTGAATTCGGGGCGGGTACCGATCTATGAACCGGGACTGGATGACCTGCTGGAGAGAAACGTGCGTGGGGGAAGACTCCGCTTCACGACAGAGCTGGCCGGGAGCGTCGCGGCGGCCGACCTGATTTTCATCGCCGTAGGTACACCCACCCGGCGCGGCGATGGCCACGCCGACCTGCAGTACGTCTACGCGGCGGCCGCGGAAATCGCGCCCAACCTGACGGGCTACACCGTGGTTGTCGACAAATCGACCGTGCCCGTCGGCACCGCACGGGAAGTGCAGCGGGTCATCCGCAAGGCCAACCCCGAGGCCGATTTCGACGTCGCTTCCAACCCCGAGTTCCTCCGCGAGGGCTCGGCCATCGGCGATTTCATGCGACCCGACCGGGTGGTACTCGGTGTTCAGGCTGAGCGTGCAGAGCAGCGCCTGCGGGAGCTGTACCGGCCCCTGAACCTCATTGAAGCGCCCATACTGGTGACGGATCTGGAGAGCGCGGAACTGATCAAGTACGCCTCCAACGCCTTTCTCGCCACCAAGATCAGCTTTATCAATGAAATGAGCCAGCTGTGCGAAGCCACGGGAGCCGACGTCAACGCCGTCGCCAAGGGCATGGGCATGGACAAGCGCATCGGCAACAAGTTTCTCCACGCCGGCCCCGGCTACGGCGGATCCTGCTTTCCCAAGGACACGCTCGCCCTGATACGGATCGCGCAGGAACACGGCGCGTCGAGCCGTATTGTCGAGTCCGTCGTGGAGGTCAATGCTTCGCAGAAGGCGCGCATGGTCGCCAAGATACGACAGGCGCTGGGCGGCAGCGAGGCGGACAGGACCATTGCGGTCCTCGGGCTGACCTTCAAACCCCAGACTGATGACATGCGCGACGCGCCGGCGCTCGCGATACTGCCGGCTCTCGCCGATCGCGGCGCCCTCATACGGGCACACGACCCCGAGGGCAGCGACGAGGCGCGGGCTCTCATGCCAACCGGCATTGACTACGTCGACAATATTGACGACGCGCTGCGCGACGCGGATGCGGTGGTCCTCATGACCGAGTGGAACCAGTATCGAGGACTGGACATGACGCGGGTGCTGTCGCTGATGCGCGGCAATGTCTTCGTGGACCTGCGCAATGTCTACGAGCGCAGGACCATGGAAGCTGCCGGCTTCGCCTATACCGCCGTCGGTCGCTAGAAGAATACGCCGACGCAGTACTGAGCGGCTTCGGCTGACGCGAGGCGCCGCATTACTTTACACTCGACGAAAGCCAGTGAGACCGGACGGAATCAAGGCATGGGAGACGAGGCGCGAAGAGACGCGTACGTACAGGCGCGCAAGCTTGAGGATTTCATAGGCCAGGCGCCTATGACCAACCCGGCGACGCTGCTGGTCTGGCTGGTATTCTATCTCGGCCTGAAAGAGCACATGGCGCCTGAGCCACTGATCCTGTCCGGCCTGCTCATGTTCGGTGCCTGCAGCGCACGGCTCCTTATCTGGCGTTCCTACCAGCAACAGCCGGGCAGGTACCGCGCCGAAGACTGGCTGCGGCGCTACACGTTTGCCACGGCCGGCATCGGTGTCGCCTGGAGCCTGCTCTATTTCTCGCTGTCCGAGTTTCAGGAGCTGTCCGTGGTCGCGCCTGTACTCATGCTGTTCTTCGGCATCGGCGGCATGGCGGCCATTGCCCTGTCCATACACCCGCCGGCGTTCATGCTGTACACCTATCCGCAGATCGCCACGCTGATT
>JAWLGG010000546.1:0-2584 GCA_041685155.1 Chromatocurvus sp. | reverse complement strand
TCCGAGGCCGCCAATCTGCTGGGGGTGACACGGCCGACGCTTTATTCCATGCTGGAGAAATACGGGATGAAGGCTCGCAATGGCAATGGCAATGGCAATGGCAATGGCAAAGCGTGACGGCAGGATGCTCTGTTTGGCAGGCATGGTTGCACGTTGAAGCCATACGCCTTCATTTAGGAACGCGGCATGCGCGCGCTGCTGCTCATTACCTCGGTCCTGATTGTCTACGGATCCATCTACCCGCTTAATTTCTCAATCCACACCTACTCCCCCGAGCGCATGGCACAGCTGGTGGATTTCCGCCTTGACGGCGGCTCGCGCGGGAACATCATCGCGAATATCCTGCTGTTTGTGCCGTTCGGATTGTTCAGCGTTTTCGCCACCCGTGGTGGTGATCGGGCGAGTGGCACGCAAATCGCCCTGCTCAGCCTCGCGGGATTCGTTCTCGCCTACCTTGCCCAGGTCGCCCAGGTGTTTATCGCCGGCCGCGTGCCTTCAGGGGTGGACGTGGTCTGGAATCTGGTCGGCATGCTGGCGGGGCTGCTGGTCGGCCTGGCGCTGGCCCGCTCCCATCGTCGCCTGCCGACACTCGCGGGGCCGCTGCCGATTCCCCTTGTTCTCGTCGGCGGCTGGCTGGCTTATCAGTGGATACCCTTCGTGCCGACACTGGACCTGGGCCTGCTGCGAGACAATGCTCTGGCCTTTTTCGCCCGGCGTACTCCCTCTCCGTTCTGGGTGTTCCAGAACACGGTGCTCTGGCTGGTGTGTTACCAGCTCGTTGCGCGTTACGCCCCCGGTATACGCTTACGCTGGTACCCGCTGGCAACGCTTTTCGTGCTCGGCATGGGCGGGCTGCTCATCGGCAGCACCGTGAATGTGGATGATGTGATCGGTGCCGCCTGCGCGCTGATACTCTGGCGGGTAATGGACGGCCGCTGGTATCCGGGATGGCTGGCGCTGCTGCTGGCGCTGGCAATCGTCGGCGCCAGCTACCTGTCACTCACCCTGCGCGAGACCCCCGCCAGCTTCAGCTGGATTCCCTTCAGCGGCTCGCTGGGGGGCAACATTGTCATCAATGTCATCGCCACCTGGAAGAAACTGGTGCTGTATGGGCTGCTTGTCTGGCTGTTGCTGGAGGCCCGCCTGAGTGTACTGACAGCTTCGGCCGGCGTCGCTCTGCTGTTGTTTGTTTCGGAGTGGTTCCAGGTGTATGTGCAGGGAGCGACACCGGAAATTACCGATGCCCTCCTCGCGCTGGGTATCGGTGCCGCGATCGCTGTGCGCGGCGAGCAGCCACGGCGCGCGCTTCGGGCGGATATCGGGGCGGCGCGACCGACGGGGGTTGCTGCACGCCGAAAAGGCTGGCTCCCCGCCATCGGCATCACCGTCTTCCTCACCGCCGCGGTAGGCCTCATGTCAACCGCATTGCCCGAAGGTCCGAGCGCCGTGATACGCAGCGACGTTCCCTGGGCGGGACAGCGCGCCGACCTGATTGCAGACCTGCACCTGTACAGCAGCGGCATTGATGGTAGCCCGGAGGCGTCGGAACGGGTGTCGGCGGCCGCCGCATCGGGCTGTAACGTGCTGGCGATATCGGATCTCTCCGGCGCGTCCCCGCCAGTCGAGCAGCAGCGCCGCACACTCTCAGCACTGCGCAGGGAGCACCCGGAGCTGCTACTGTTTCTCGGTGTGGGCATGGACACACCGTCTTACCCTGACCGCGAGCGCATGAAAGTCCTGCTGCACCCCGAACAGGAAGCGGAGTGGCTGTCGAAACTCCGCCAGGCGGTGAACCGGACAGCAGACGGTGCCCGCGGCGGCTCGCAGGATCCGCAGCGGCGCTTTCTGCGCCTGATCAAGCGCATCCGCGATGCCGGCCACCGCTCGTTCCTGATCTACAACCTTCCCTCACACGGGATGGCGCCGGGTGAGGCAAGCCTGGAAGACCTTGCGCGCTGGCGCTCGCTGGGGACGCGGGTTGACGCCATCGGCAAGGACAGTGGCCGCGGTCCGGCAGCCACCGTGGCGGGGGGCATCTGGGACCAGTACCTGGCGTCGGGCGGGGATGTGTGGACAGCCCCGACATCCTCCGCTCTTAAGGACAACGGCGGCGATGCATCGCCCTGCACAGACTCGCGTATTCACATTGCCGCCCCCGAGCGCAGCCACGGCGGCGTTCTGGACGCGCTGGACGCCGGCACTTTCTGGGTAGACCATGGACGCCTGCTCAATCATCTGGCGCTGGAAGTCGAGTTCGACGGCATTGCACGATCCCTCTACCCCGGCGAGAGCGCCGACGTGTTCACCGAGAACAGCGCCGCACTCGCGCGCGTGGTGCTGGAGCGTGGGACGGCAAGCCTGAAGGCGCCTCTTGAGGTGGAGCTGGTGTCCAGCTGTATCGATGGCAGCAGCCAGGTCATCACGCGGCAGCTGGCGCCCGGGCAATCCCGTGCCGAAAGCCTCATACCCCTGCAGGCCACAGGTGATGGGGACAACAGCTGCATCATCCGCGCCCGGGTGAGCATGAATCAGTACGGACCGGACCCGGAGTTGTTTGCCTACACCAACTACGTGCGCGTGAACC
>JAWLGG010000545.1:0-2589 GCA_041685155.1 Chromatocurvus sp. | reverse complement strand
TTTTTCCAGCGCGACAAGACCAGCCTGGACATCTTCTGGCTGCGCGATGATTCCCTGGGCGATCTGGACAATCTGCCCGAGCCCGATGACATCGCGCAGGAGATCGTCGAGAACCTGGAGTCCGGCCTGGAGAGCTTTCGCAGTGTGCTCGCCGAGCTGGAGCGTTGACCGGCCGCCACCTTCGCAGGATCACACCGCAGAACGGACGAATGGACTCGATCAGCCCGAAAAACCTTCGCCGTGGGCGCATCGGTCTTGAGGAAGCCGTGCAGCTCGTGCCAGTCGTGGTCGAGTTCGTCGTCCCACGCGTGGCCGCGCAGGTCGGGCAAGTCGGCGGCTAGCCGAGGGATATTTCGGCTCGGTGGCGAGCAAGGCGTTCGAGGGCAAAGCGAACTTCTCCGGTACGAGGGTCAACCGTGCGTCGACTCCGCGGACGCTGGATTCAAAGAATGGCCCTGCGTGCTCCGCTGTGCCGAGTGTTTGGCGGGAATTACGGAGGCACGGCATACTCGCACGCCTTGAGTCGGCCGGCCCGGGTGCCGGCGATGGCCCGGTCATGATTCCGGAATCACGCGATTTGAGGGGGTCTGGTGAACAGCGTCGTCCGGCAACGGCAAAAGAAGTCGAAGACCAAAAGTGATCGCCTGAACAAGCTTTGGCGGCAGGCGGAGCGATTGCAGAACCAGAATGCGCGCCTGCAGGGGCGCCTGGATGCGTTAATGCAGCGGGTTCGCGGCGAGTTGGCCCCGGCCCAGGCCGAGGAGGGCGCGGCCGCCCGCGAACTGATCCTGCACTTGTTGCCGTTTCTGCAGCGCAAGTCGCTCAGCCAGTGGCAGCGCGACGAGATCCGCGACTGGATCGACGACCAGCTCGAGCTGGTCCTCGCGGCCGGGCTGATGGATGCGACGCTGGAAGAGGCGCTGGCGCGGGACTGGGCCCTGCAGCGGGGCATCGAGATCGACGAGGACAGCGAGCGGTCGGTGGCTGAGCAGGTGGAGGCCGAGGCGCGGCGCGAGCAAGAGGCCGCCGCCGAAGCGTTCGAGGCGACCCGTGAGCAGGCCTACAACGACGTTGAAGCCTGGATCGAGCGGGAGGTCGAGGCGCGTGTCCGCGCCCGCTTCGGCGAAACACGGGGCCAGCGGAGCGGCGCCGCCGTCGACGACTTGTTCGCCAGCGAGTTTGAGGAGGCCGAGGCCGAGCGCGATGAGGCGATCGAGCGCTTCCGCCAGGACGCGGAGCGCGAGGTGCGCGAGCAACTTGAAGCGGACAGGGAGCGGCTGATGGGCGGCTTCGAACAAGAGGAGCCGGAGGTAGCTGATGGCCCGGAATTCGCCCCTGAGTTATCGGACATGCAAACGGCCACCGACAAGGGCTTGTTCGACCGCCTGTTCCGGCGAGCGGCGAACGTGCTGCACCCGGACAAGGAGCAGGACGGCCGCCGGCGCGCCGACAAGCAGGCCTTGATGGGCACGCTGCTCGAAGCGCGCAAGGAGCGGGACATACTGACCGTGTTCAAGCTCTACCAGGAGCACGCCGGTGCGACACCGGAGATCGATGCAACCGAAGAGAACGAGTTGGTGGCGACCCTGGAGCAGCAGATCGAGGACTTGCGGCTGGCGCAACAGGCGATCATCGAGCAGTCCCCGGCGCACGCCAGCGTCTACCACGATTTCTACGGCCGGTCGCGCAAGAAGGTCGACCGCGAGCTCGCCGAACTCAAGGCGCAGGCGAAGCAGCGCGCCGAGTCCGCGCGCGAGTGCGTGCGCAGCGTCAGGACCCTGAAGGCCCTGAAGCCCGTCCTGGAAGAGCGGCGCGACGAGCGCTACCTGTCGTTCCACCGGGCCGTGTTCGGTGACGCCGGCTACTACTGAACGGCAGCGTTTCCCTTGCGGCCGGCGTGCAAGCCCGACTGCCACCGGGTCCATTCGTAGTCCGGTCGCGGGCGTGGTGGCAGCGTGGTAGGCGCGCTGCGGGGCGATGCGTCGAACGATACGTTCGAATACCTGCGCGCCGACGCGGCCGTCAGGTGTAATCCGTGCGCAGCAGGCGCGGGCGTTGTTTCTGGATCTGCCAGCGCCATAGCCATTCGATCGGCCCCTGGCGCAGGAAGCGCAACCACACGAGGCTCAGCACCACCTGGGCGCTGAATATCACGACGGCGAAGGCTACAAGATGGACCAGCGGATCCTGAGCATAGCGCCCGAAACCGAAGCGATAAAAGATCGCGATACAGATAACCGATTGCAGGAGGTAATGGGTCAGCGCCATGCGCCCGACCGGAGCGAGCATGCGCTGCAAGGGCCTGGCCAAGGCAAACGAGCCGCGCCAGAGCGCCAGCAGCAGCGCGGCATAGCCGATCGCTGCCAGTACCGGGGCCAGTGTCTCCGCCAGCAGATACAGGTTCAGCCCATCACCCTGCGCAGGGCCAATACTTTTGTGCAGCCAGGCCAGGGCCAGGCCGCTCGGCAACCCGAGGGCGACACCGAGGAACAGAATCCAGCGCTGTCCCGAGCCCGCCTCGGCAAGCCGCAGCCGCGCACCCGCAGCGCCGAGCAGGAACAGTGCCAGCACACGCAGCGGACGCAGGCT
>JAWLGG010000544.1:0-2589 GCA_041685155.1 Chromatocurvus sp. | reverse complement strand
GGAGCGGCAGTACTCAGGCGGCGGCGACCTCGCTGTCCAGGCGGCAGAACAGCGCGGTCTGCGTGGGATAGCCCAGCGCCGGGTGCGGATTGCCGATGCCCGCAAAGTCCACCCGGTAGTCGTTGCGCTGGGCAACGCCAGACGCCCAGCGCCGGAAGCGTGCCCGACACCACTCGAACTTGTGGTCCTCTTCCCTGAATTCACCGTCGTGCAGCCCCAGAAGCGGGTTGTACTCGCTGTTGGGCGTGGTCATGTAGACATGCTCCGGGCGATAGCCTGCGAAGACGGCCTGCTCCACCGTCGACAGCGCCCCCGGGGGAACGTGCTCAATGGTCTCGATCATGGCGGCCGCATCGAAGCCCGCGAGCTTCGGATTGCGCACGGCGTAGGAACCCTGCAGAAGCGACAGCCGGGGATTGCTGCCAACCAGGTGCTCATCCAGCATCCGCCGCGCCTGGGCCAGTGAAAGCCCTGACTGCTCAAGTCCCAGGACTTCGGTGAACTGCTCCTCCGCCAGCAGCCGGTAGAGCAGCATGCCGGACCCGCAGCCAAGGTCCAGAACCCGTTTCGCCCCGGTGTTCTTGAGAACGGCAATAGCTCGCTGCAGGCGCTCCTCATGCAGGCTGGTCATCTGCGTCATGCAGTCATACATCGGGCGGCAGCACCTCAGGAAAAAAACCGCCATGGTAGAGGATGCGCGACCGACTCTCCAGCAAAGCCGCAGTCACCGTCAGACGCTGCGGCGCCGGGAGGAGCCCGCCTGCGGCGTCGCGCACCGAGGGGGTGCATCCGGTCGCGTGACTTGGCACACTGTTCCCGTCCTGTAACCGGAACTCCGCCATGTCCCCGATCCGCATTCCTCACGTCGCCATGTCCTTCCTGCTGCTGGTCACATCCTGCCTGAGCGCCCCCGGGGCGCACGCCCGCGCCGGGGTATCCGAGACCGAGCGCCTGCATCTGTGGCTCGATGAGCAGTACGCGGAAGAGCTTCGCTTCACCCCGGAAGAGCTGACCAGCCAGGGCAGCAAGGCGCTGTATGACAGGCTGAATGATTACAGCGACGAGGGAGAGCAGCGGCAGCTTGACTGGCTGCGCCGCAGCGTTGCCAGCATGCGCGCGAATTTTGATCGCGAGGCCCTGGACGACGAGGGCGCGCTTTCCTACGATTTCTGGGCGTATCGCCTGCAGCGCGCGGAGGACAGTCGCGAATTCGCCGACCATCGCTATGCCTTCTCCCAGGTCAACGACCCGCACGTCGAGCTGCCCAAGCTCCTGATCAACGATCATCGCGTCGATACGGCGGCCGACCTGGAGGCCTACATCCGCCGCCTCAACGGCATCGGTGTCGCCATGCGCCAGAATCTCGAGCGGGCGAAGACGGCGGCGGACCGGAATATCCGCGCGCCGCGCTTTGCTTATGACACAGTCATCGACCAGACAATGCGTGTTATCAGCGGTGCCCCTTTCGATGATGGCGACGAAGAGTCTGCGCTGTGGCGCGACGCCCGGGGCAAGATCGATGCGCTGCTGCAGACGTCCGTTATCAGCGCCCGTGAAGCACACGACTACGAAGAGCAGGTCAGAGCCGCACTGCTCGGCCCTCTGCGTGAGGGTTACCGCGAGGTCATCGCCTGGCTGCGCGAGGACCGGGAGCAGACATCAGAACAGGCGCAGGGGGTCCATGCCCTGCCCCGCGGCAAGGCGTTCTACGCCGAGCGCCTGCGCTACAACACGACGACGGAACTCACGGCGGAGGAAATTCACGCCATCGGCAAGGCAGAGGTCGCGAGACTGCAGGACGCCATGCAGGGCATTGTCGAGCGTGTCGATTTCGATGGCTCCCTGCAGGAATTCTTCAGCCATGTGCGCGAGGATTCGCGGTTCTACTACCCGGACACAGCCACCGGTCGCCGACGGTACATAGAGGACACCGAGGCCTACCTGGAGGAGATCGAGGAAGAGCTGCCGGACCACTTCGGTCTGCTGCCGAAGGCGGATCTCTTGGTCAGGCGGGTGGAAGCCTTCCGCGAGCGGGACGGCGGCGCCGCCCACTACGTCAGCGGCACACCGGACGGCGACCGGCCCGGCGTGTACTACCTGCACCTGTCCGACATGCGCTCCAATAACCTCACCGACCTGCAGACAACGGCCTATCACGAGGGCAACCCCGGCCACCACTTGCAGATCTCGATCGCGCAGGAGAACGCAAACCTGCCGGATTTCCGGCGCAACCTGTGGTACTCCGCCTATGGCGAAGGCTGGGCGCTGTACGCGGAACAGGTCGCCGCTGAAATGGGGCTTGTCGAGGACCCCTACAATGAGTTCGGGCGATTGACCGCGGAGATTTTCCGCGCCATCCGACTGGTCGTGGATACCGGCCTGCATCATCACGGCTGGACAGAGGAAGAGGCGGTACAGTACATGCTCGACAATTCGGCGCTGCCGGAAGGCAAGGTGCGCTCGGAGATACGTCGCTACATCGCCTGGCCTGGCCAGGCCACGTCCTACAAGGTCGGCATGCTGAAAATCCTGGAACTGCGCCACAAGGCAAAAGCGGACATGGGCGAGGACTTCGACATCCGCGGCTTC
>JAWLGG010000543.1:0-2591 GCA_041685155.1 Chromatocurvus sp. | reverse complement strand
CAGACCCCGGATTCGGTGATGCATATCGTGCCGGACAAGGCGGAGCACTGGGAGCAGACGAGCCCCCTCGCTGCAGGGCCCGCGCGCCGCGCATCGGGAAAGCGGCGCTCAGGTGCGCTTTGGTGGTTCCTGCTGATGGCTGTGATTTCAGGCGTCCTGATCGCGGCGCTTTTGATGGCGCGCACGGAGGCCGTGCGGGACTCGCCTCTGACCGGAATCTCTCCTGCCGTGGAGGCCTTGGAGCAATGGTGGAGCGAATCCTCGGCGACCGCCCTGGATGCACTCGGATCCCTGCGCGCCGGGATGGCCCCGAATGGAGCCGGGGAAGCACCGGATGCCGATGGCGACGCCGCCGGCGTGGACCGGCCGCCTCTGGCAACGGAGGCCGGGCCGGATGCTGGCAGTGGTGGAGAGGCGGCCCCCCGCGATACACCAGCCGACCTGGAGCCTTCACAGGACAACAGTGCGACAGCGGGAGCAGCCACGGAGGCCGGCATCGAGGTGGGATCCAGCGCCGGTTCAACCGCCCCCGCGACGATACCGGGCGCCGGGGTGGAGACTGAGGTGCCTTCCGCCAGGGCTGTAGCGAACCCAACCCCGGAGGTCCCGGCCGAGCCACCAGCGACCCAGATGAAGCCGGACGCCGCAGCCGGCACCGTCCCCGACTCGCCCGTTTCAATGCATCCGGACTTGCCGGGCCGATCATCCGCGAGCCGGCCCCCGGAGGCAGCGATCGAATCCCCGGCAGATCCGGGATCGCCGGAATCGACCGCTGGCACCAGCTCCCGCTCACCCGCACCGGCACCCCCACCCGCTCCAATACAGGGCGGGGAGCCCGTTGAACCCACACCACTCGCTGACCAGCCGCCGCAAGGGTCTTCCGAAGCTGCCCCCCAGGAAACCACCCCGATACGCGACACAGTGCTGACCACGGTCATCGGCGGATCTGCCCCGGAGGCAAGCGCGGCGCCGGCTGCGACCCCGCTGAGCGGCCGCGTCTTCTTTCGCGTGAACAGCACCACGGTGGATCCCCGGTTCGACGCCCTGATGAGCGAGATAGCGGAGGCCCTCGCACAGTCCGGCGATGCCTTTGCCGAGATCGTCGGCTACACCGACACGACCGGCCCGCCAGAGTACAACCGCTACCTGTCCAACCGGCGGGCCGAAGCGGTCGCGGAGAAACTCAGGGAGCGAGGCGTTCCCGACGACCGACTGCAGATCGAGGGCCAGGGGCCGCGTGAGCCCGAGAGCGGTGAAGCGGGCTTCAGGGCGGAGGACCGAGTCGTGGAAATCACGGTCCTCCATGGATCCGAGGGTTGATCGTTAAGGAGACGCTGGGTAATTCGTCATCGCGAGGAGCGAAGCGACGCGGCGATCCATAAGGCATTGATTCCAGATGCGCCGCTTGGATTACTCGCTTCGCTCACCTTGCCGGCCAGCCTGCGGCTGTTCAACGCGCTACGCGCGTTAGTGCCGCGCTTCGCTCGCAATGACAAGTGCATTCATCAGCGTTTCCTTAACAGGATCTGATAGCGCTGTTTGTTGCAATGCCGTTGTCCAGCAGAAGAACCCCGATGGGCCGTGAATCATCCCAGATCCTGGCGATCACGAAGGCTCCGCAGGTACATCCGCTCGCGCAACGCTCTCCCCGCATTGCTGGCCCCGTGGGAGGCGCGACTCTTGAAAGACTATCAATCGGCTCACCGGCGGCGCTACGGTGATATTGGCCAGGCCCATGTTTTCTCGTTGTTTTCCCGCACCCCAGGGGCAGCTCATCGCCGCCCAGGCCCTCCAGGCCTTCTGAGGGCCACCATTGGGCAAAGGTCAGTCGACGACCCGAACGAGGAAATACTCAGGAGGCGATTCGTCGAAGAGATCGACCGAGGCGGAGTGGCTTCTGACCTCGCCACGAGCGAGAGAATCGACATTCTGCCTGCCGCGAGGCTGCCAGCCAATCTCCGAGACCCCCACCTGGATACCCGTGCGATCGAAGAACATGATCTTCACGTCCGGATCGATTTGCCCGTGGCTGTTGTTCTCCATGACCAGCGTGTACTCATAATTCTCGTCGCTGCCCTTGCGCGTCACCGTGAACAGGACATGGCGCACATAACCCTGGTTGATCGGCACCACTTCATCCAAAACGATCGGGCGGAGCCTGGGTGCCCGACCCTGCACCAGTAGCGCAATCTCCTCGCGTAGCGTAACGATCTCCTCCCGCTGCGTGGCGATTTCCTCGGTCAACTGGCGCTCCATGGCATTGAGAAAGGCCTTCTCGTTCCACAACATGTGAACGTGGACACTCAGTCCAATGACGAGCAGCACCAGCAGCCCACTGACCAGGGCAAGGACCGGGATCCACCATGTGCTGGAATGTCTACGCCGATGATGCGAGGAGCGGCTGTGACTCCGCACACGCTCGCGGTCGGTGCCGCCACTCTGCGCCCGATTGGGCCTGTCCGAAGCTTCCATCGCGTGCCCCGCGCCTATTGATCGGGGCGACGACCATGACGCCCATCCTTGGTTAATGTAACGATTACAAGTGTAACACCTCAATCGTTTGCATCACCCTGGGCCATGGCGAAGCGAGG
>JAWLGG010000542.1:0-2596 GCA_041685155.1 Chromatocurvus sp. | reverse complement strand
GCATTGCCGAAATGCGTATCGACCACGGGCCGGGTTATCGCCTGTACTTTACGCGCTCGGGTTCCCTGGGAGTGATGTAGCCCGAGGTCGAGTGGAGCCGGTTGCTGTTGTACTCCGTCTCAATGAATGGATACTCTCAGCTGATCATCCCGCAAGCCCCGCAGGCCGTCCTGTCGTGCACACCGCGCTCTCCCCATTGGCCTCCCCCTGTAGGACGCGAGCCTTCGCGCCGATTGGGCGCCGGGAAACCCATCGGCCAGGGGCTGGCCTCTTACAGCTGCATGCCTTGAAACAGCATGCATCTGGCCATCGGGGGAGCTTGCGTGATCATCAGGTGACGGCTTGATTGCGATTTGGATCCTGCTGCCGCCTTTCGCAGCCGCCTTTCTCCTGACCTGGCTGCTACGGCATCATGCCATCGCGACCAGGTGGCTCGATGTGCCTACTGCACGGAGTTCGCATTCGGTGCCAACGCCGCGCGGGGGCGGACTCGCGATCGTCACGGTGGTGCTCATTACCCTGCCTTGGCTGTGGCTGCACGGTTTCGTCAGCACGGGCGTCCTCCTGGCTTGGCTCGGGGCGGGTATGAGTGTGGCACTGATCGGCTGGCGGGACGATCGGGATCATGTAGCGGCACGCTGGCGACTGCTTGTCCATTTCGCGGCGGCCGGTTGGGCAATCCTTTGGCTGGGCGGGCTGCCGCAACTCGACTTCTTTGGCTGGGAGGTCGACTTTGGCTGGTTCGGGCACCTGCTGGCCGTCCTCTACCTCGCATGGCTGCTGAATCTCTACAACTTCATGGACGGCATCGACGGGATCGCCGGAATCGAAGCCATCACGGTGGGTTTGGGCGCGGCATTCCTGACCTGGCTCGCGCTATCCGATACAGGGCCTTGGGTTCCACCACTCCTGCTCGCGGCAGCGACCGCGGGCTTTCTGGTCTGGAACTTTCCAGCGGCGAAGATCTTCATGGGTGACGCCGGCAGTGGATTCGTCGGCATATCCCTGGGGATGCTTTCGCTCCAGGCGGGAGCGCTCGCTCCGGAGCTGTTCTGGGCCTGGGTGATCCTGCTGGGCGCATTCATCGTTGATGCAACACTCACACTGCTGCGTCGATTGCTACGCGGTGACCGGGTGTACGAGGCCCACCGCATGCATGCCTATCAGCACGCCGCCCGTCGGGTAGGATCCCATGCCCCGATCTCGATCGCCGTTGGCGCCATCAACCTGTTTTGGCTGCTTCCAATCGCTACGCTGGTGGGACTGGGAGTATTGAGTGGGGCGGCCGGAATCCTGATCGCTTATGCTCCACTCGTGGTTCTGGCATCCTGGATGGGCGCGGGAGTGGACTGACGCCCTTCCCGCGCCCGCTCCAGGCTGGAGACGGTAGAAGGCCGTTTCTCACCAGCCACAATTGAAGTGGAGGACCTCTGCCCTCCAGACGGCAATCGCACCAGCGGGGTGGTGCCGGTGCTTCCTGCGGCCTCAACCTGCCCCACTTCAACGAGCCAGTCGGAGGGCGTACCCGCCGCAGCAAAATCCGGGACCGACGTACATAGAACCTCGTACGCCCATTGCGGATCTGCGGTCTGCTCGGCCTGCTGCAACTGCTGCAGAACCGCCTGCACCTGATCGGCGGTCAGGGTCGCTTCTTCCGCACGCATGATCTTGGGGTGTGTGGTACCGGTGGCGTTATCCCCGATCAACAACTCCTCGTACAATTTTTCTCCCGGGCGAAGGCCGGTAAACTCGATGCGTATCTCGCCTCCGGGATGCTCGTCGTCCTGTACCCGCAGTCCGTGGAGGCGAATCATGCGTTTCGCCAGCTCCACGATCCGAACCGGTTCACCCATGTCCAAGACGAAGACCTCGCCGCCCGTGGCCATCGCACCGGCCTGAACCACCAGCTGCGAGGCTTCGGTAAGCGTCATGAAATACCGGGTGATTTTTGGGTGCGTGACGGTAACCGGACCGCCGCGGCTGATCTGTTCGTGGAACAGGGGCACCACCGAGCCCGATGAGGCGAGCACATTGCCGAAACGTACCATCGCGAACACCGTGGTCGTCTGACGTGACGCCAGGTCCTGCAGGACCAGTTCCGCGAGCCGCTTGGTCGCGCCCATCACGCTGGTTGGACGCACGGCCTTGTCAGTGCTGACCAGCACGAACCGCTCGACCCCGCAGGCCGCCGCAGCCTCGGCAAAGATCTGCGTGCCGAGTACGTTGTTCCGCACGCCTTCGAGCAGATTGTGCTCGACGATCGGGACATGCTTGTAAGCGGCGGAATGAAAGACCGTCTGGACACCAAAGCGCCCCATAATCGCCCGCAGCCGGGGGCCATTGCAGACCGACCCCAGTACGGGAATCAGTTCACAGCAACGACCTTGTCGCTCCGCCAGAGCCCGTAACTCCCGCTCGATCGCATACAACGCGTACTCATGGTGATCATAGAGCACCAAGGCGCGCACACCCTCCGTCACCGCCACACGGCAGAGGGCTGCGCCGATCGAACCGCCGGCACCGGAGACCATGATCACGCGATCGCGAAGGCTGCGCGACATCAATTCCGGGATGGGAGGCACGGGGTCCCTCCCGA
>JAWLGG010000541.1:0-2598 GCA_041685155.1 Chromatocurvus sp. | reverse complement strand
CTGAACCCGGCAAGGGCGTGCTGTTGGCGGATTACGTCAACCCCGAGATGGCCGAAAAGCTGAAAGCCGCAGGGATCCAGTTCCTCGACACAGCCGGTAATGCCTTTCTTCGCCAACCTCCGGTATATGCCTACATTGTTGGCAGGAAACCGGAGCGCACTCCCACCAACCGCTCGACCAGAGTAGGCCGCGCCTTCCAACCCTCCGGCCTGAAAGTGATTTATGCCTTTCTTACGGACAGCAAGCTGATCAACGCCACCTACCGGACTATTGCCGAGCACACCGGGGTGGCTCTCGGAACCATCGGATGGGTGATAAGAGGTCTGCTGGAACAGGGCTATCTGATCGAAAGAGGGCAGAAGAGACAGCGCGAGCTGGTCCGCTATGACGCCTTGCTCGATAAATGGACGGAGGCCTACCCGCAGAAGCTGCGGGAGAAACAGCGTCTGGGCTGTTTCGGCTGTGACAGGGAAATGTGGTGGAAGCAGGTGAATCCTGTGGACTACGAGGCGGTCTGGGGTGGGGAGATCGCGGCGGCCAGGTACACCCAGTATCTGAATCCCGTGCATGGCACCCTGTACATCCCAGAAGCCGGCATGAAACGCTTCCTGACGGACGCGCGGCTGCGCAAAGCGAAGCAGTTTGAATGGTCCCGGGCCACGGTGGAGTTGCTGGAGCCTTTCTGGAAACAGCAGGATGACCAGAACGGGCTGGCCCACCCGGTGTTGGTGTATGCCGACCTTATTGCAAGCGGCGACTCACGGAATATCGAGACAGCGCAGAGGCTACGTGATCAATACCTCGGTAAATAGTAACGGGCAGCTCCCTACTGCCCTTTTACAGGTGGCGGCGCCATCAGGAGTAGTGCTGTTGAAACTCGTCTCCAGGTTAGAGCGCGATCCTGCGGCGAGAGCAAAGGATGCTACTGATATCAGATATATCATCGAAAGCTACAGCCGCATCCCGGAGATACACGAGGCGCTGTTCGATGAGGGGCTGATTGAGCTGCCTGGAAAGCGAGAGCAGCTTGCCCGGGATGCCGCCCGATCGGGAGAAAGCGTAGCTGATTGTGAGCGCCTTATTTCGGTATTCCTGAATTCATTCAGTGAGCAGCATCAACTGTAATCGGATTGTTATATTGGAAAAATGGGGACAGTCTCTATTTGCAACGAGCTGTCCATGATCTTCAACTGCCCGGACATCCGCAACTCCCGCGTCATCGACGTGATCCGCGAACTGCAGGACTTCGGCTGCCAGGTGGACATCCACGACCCCTGGGGGTACGCAGACGGTAACTCGGCGCCGGGGAACAGCAATGGAAATTTGCGACTTCTGCTATACTTCAAGATGACAGCCAAGGGAGCCGGGATGCTATGGATTGGCATTACGAACGTAGAGAAGGGCGGTACAAGCACCGTTGGAGAAACGATTGGGCGGGATTTGAACCCTCGGGTAAGGGGCCTGTTGGCAAATGCCCGAAGTCCATAAGTCAGGAGCTGGCGCAGGAGATCCTGAATCAGGGAAAGCCGTGGTACGAAGATGATGAAGACGAGCTTCCTTCCCGAATCTATTGCCAGTACAAGGGGGTCGTATACGAAGCAGTACCTACCCAGCCTGGTGTTTCATGGCACGGTTACCCGTGGCGCGGTGATCTGTCGGGTAAAGCGCCGCTTCCCTCCAGCATCAAAAGAGCCCTGGGAGAAGAGGCAAGGCAATCCGGTTACGAGAATGAGTTCAAGGCATGGCTGAAGAAATACAGCTAGGTTCAGCGGAAGGTATCCAGCTCCGCTTACAGTACGCCCCCAAGGCCAAGGGGCAGGAAGGTCTTCTGTGGGCGCACGGCCGGCTTCTCGTGGCGGGTGATCCGGTTTGGGAGAACGATGACACCAGCCCTGTCGAGTGGACATGGATCGATCTGCTGGAATGGTTGGCTCGGAACTGGAAGTATCTGATGTACGAGCAATCATTGCCGTTCAATGAAAGCACGCTCTCCATGAATACTTTGCTGCGCGATCTGCAACGGCGCTGGGAAGACATGCCGCAATCCAGGGTGGAGGAAGAGGAAGAACATGCCCTGCGGTTTTTGCATCGTCACGACATGGCCTACGGGTTCAAGGGGCTGTTCCTGCCCACGCTGTATCTTTTTCGCGTCGGTCGTCTCATGGAAATCGCGCTGCCTGCACTCAAGACGGAAACGCGGCTGCCACTGGCACGGGTGGCGACCGATCTGGAAGCAATTGGTAACGGCTTGGCGGAAAATGCGGTCGAGCATGTACATTCCAGGGCGAAGGCGGCTGTTTCGTTATGGCAGGGGCGCGCTGAGCAGGAACCGGGCACAGTCGTTCGCTTGATGACTGGGTTATCGCTTGATGAATTGAAGGCGCTCTCCGGTGACGCTGACTTGTCTTTCTGGGAAATGGAGGACATGCGGCAGATGGATGATACGGAGATGCTGGCGGCGGCCAGAATGACCGTAAAGGTATTGACGCCGGAACAGCAACGCAGGCTGTTGGACCGGATAAAGATTGCGCCACGCAACGATACCGCCGGACTCGACAATCTCAGTGTATGCATCCGGGAACAATTACAGCCAGAGGA
>JAWLGG010000540.1:0-2599 GCA_041685155.1 Chromatocurvus sp. | reverse complement strand
GCTGGAACATTCTCCGCTGAAGGCTAGCACTTTACTTGCTGTTTGACTAGCAACCTATCGTGTTATCGCCTGTCCACCGCCAGCGAGAGCAATGCTGGCAAACCCTCGAAACCGTGCAGCATAAGCAGCTGCGGCAACATGTTGTTCCATCGGTCGTCTTCGGCTATATTGCTATACGCTCAGCAAGTTATATGGGTCATTCGGAAACGTTAATCGCTACAGGGCAACTGCATGGGCTCTCCAGAGATCAGCGGGTCTTTCATCACCGTGCTTGAAGACGCTTTTGACAGGCATGCGGACCTGGTCTGCATATCTTTCCGTGGCCGCAACCTCACCTACCGCGAGGTGGATTCACAATCCGCCCGCATAGCCGACACGCTCATGAAGCAGGGCTTTCAGAAAGGGATGAGGGGTGCCATCTATTCACTGAACTCAGACCAGGCCTTCATTGCGACCATCGGGCTTATTCGCGCCGGTGGGGTCTGGGTCCCCATAAACCCCCGGAACTCAGAACAGGACAACGTCGATGCAATGCTGGCCTTCGACTGCCGGGCTGTTTTTTATCAAGAACTTTTTGCAGAACCGGCCCGACAAGTGATTGAACGAAGCCTTCCTGCTCCAATCTCTGTTTGCATGGATGACGATCGAACCCCCACCGCTCCGGTCGAGCCACCGCTTGCGGAGGGCGGCGCCGGGGGACAGAAACCTCAGCTAAGCGCGCAGGATTTGATTTCCCTGCCCCTGACAGGAGGCACCACCGGAAAGCCGAAAGGGGTCATGCTGTCTCACGGCAATTTCTGTGCGTTGGATTTTGCCGCGCGTTCACTCGCCGACGAAGGCACGCACGCCGTCTGGCTATGCGCTGCGCCGATGACCCACGTGGGAGGCCGCATCGCTCTGGCCCATATGTCCTCAGGAAGCAGGTTTGTGATCCTTGAGCGAATCGAAGCGCAGGAAATTCTGAAAACCATAGAGCAACAGGGAGTTACCGACCTTTTTCTACCCCCGACAGCAATCTACAACCTCTTGGACCAGCCAAATCTGGACGAATTTGATCTATCCAGCCTGCGGCAGCTGGGGTATGGATCCGCCCCCATATCGGTGGAGCGACTGAAAGAGGCCCTCCGCGTGCTCGGGCCGATTATGGTTGGTGGGTACGGACAGACAGAGTGCCCGATGTACATTTCCTCGCTGCGGCAGAAAGACCACTTTGTGGAAGGACGGGTGGCTCCGGACCACCGCCTTGGAAGCGTTGGAAGGGCGACGCCAGTCTCTGAGCTGGGGATCCTGGATGAACGGGGAAACACGTTGCCGGCGGGCGAGATCGGTGAAATCGCCGTAAAGGGCCCGATGGTTTCACTGGGCTACTACCGGGATCCGGAAGAAACCGCCAAGGTACGGCTGAACGGCTGGCATCTCACTGGCGATATCGGATACCTCGACGAGGACGGCTTTCTCTACATCTGCGATCGCAAGAAGGACATGATAATCACCGGCGGCTTCAATGTTTATTCCACGGAGGTCGAGGGCGCACTGATGGCAATACCGGGTGTCGAGATGGCAGTGGTGGTTGGCACCCCAAGTGAAAAATGGGGGGAAGAAGTCCGTGCGCAGGTAAAGCTTGAAGCGGGCTCTTCCTTGACGCCCGATCAGATCATCACCGATGCGAAAAAGCGCCTCGGCAGCGTAAAAGCGCCGAAGCTGGTCGAGATTGTTACAGACTTCCCACGGACTCCGCTGGGGAAACTGGATAAAAAATCGGTCCGACTCCTTTTGCAGGACAAGATATAGATCGTACCGCGAAGAAACACAGGCCTTGGAGCTAAGCAATGACCTACATGACCGAAGAGCGGCAGATGATCAAGGACGCTGCTGCCGAATTCAGTAATGACGTGGTGCTACCCGCCGCGAACAGGCTGGATCCCCAGAAAGGCGCCATTCCCCGCGAAATTATCAATCAGATGTCTGGGCTGGGGTTTTTCGGAATCACGGCACCCGAGAAATATGGTGGCAGCGGATTGGGTTGTTTTGAGTATTGCCTGGTGGCGGAGGAGCTCGCTCGCGGCTGGATGAGTGTGAGCAGCATCATCGCAAGATCACAATATCAGATGCTCGAAGCGCTGAACTGGGAAGAAGAGAAGAAACAAGTCTACTGCGAACGGGCTGTGGCCGGCGACTTTCTTACCGCTGTCGCTTTATCGGAACCCAATGTCGGCTCAGACCTGGCGGCTATAGCCTGCAGGGCTGAACTGGAAAACGACGAGTATGTGATAACCGGAAGCAAATACTGGTGCACCTTCGCCGACGGCGCGGACGGACTCGTACTCTTCGCGCGCACATCCCCCCCCAGGGACAAAAAAAAGCCGCATCAGGGTATCAGTGCATTCCTGATAGAAAAGCCTCGGGGAGAACTGCCCGAAAATTGCGACGGACACGCTATCCCCAAGATAGGTTACTTCGGCTGGAATACCTACGAGCTCGCCTTCGACGGTTGCCGCGTACCCAAAGAGAACCTCATTGGTCAGGAGGGCCAGGGATTCCTGCGCATGGTGAGCGGGCTGGAAATCGCCCGGGCTCATACTGCAGCAAGGGCGATCGG
>JAWLGG010000539.1:0-2601 GCA_041685155.1 Chromatocurvus sp. | reverse complement strand
GTCATGTTCAGATCCTCGGTCAGGTTGCTCTGTCAGTAGCGGCGACCTCTGATCCCGCTCGTCGTTCTGTTTCGTGGGCGGGTAGCAGGGGCCTTCTCCGCACCCGCCACTGCAGGGAGCGTGCCATTTTTTATAAAACCTTGATTTATTGATAAATTTGAGTCATCAGTCACTGCTCGTACCGAGACCGCAATATGGGTGCACGCACCATAATGGCTCGCCAGGCTCGACGCCGGGGCAGAACGGCCGTATCGACCGGCGTTCGGAGTATTCCGAACCGGGCAAGGGGCTATACCGCTGCCCCGAGTTGCCCGGAGAGCGAAGCCATGCGCCTGATAAGTCTGAAACATCCGTTGTTCCTCGCGCTGGTCGCTGCGCCCGCGGCGTTCGCCGCTGCAGTGGATGATTGCGCCGACAGCGGCGGTGCGGTCAGGTCCATTACGGGATCTCCCGCGAAAAAACCCTACGAACGCCGTCGCGCCGACTGATCGGGTGCGGTGTGTTCGGGCCCTGCCGGCGATGCCAGGCAGTCGAGCAACAGCGCACGCAGGATTCCCGCGCTCTCCGCATTGCAGGCGTGCAGCTGACCGGCCTTGAGGCGCTTTTCCCGCAGCAGCGCCTGAAGCAGCGGCGCATCCAGCTCGATCTGCAGGCGCCGGTTGTGCGACTCGTCGGTCATGCATGGGTCCCAGCAGGGGTCGTTGGCGGCGTTCTCACGCGGCATGCGCTGTCGCGTCACGGCTGCACCCCGCCGCCGAGCATGCGCGGTGCCGTGGCGTGGTCGTCCCGTTGCGCGTAGTCGTGTCGCTGCCGAAGCAGTCCGAGACAGGCCGCATAGACCGGTCCGGAAAGGTCAGCGGCGCTGTCCAGCGCCTGCAGGGTGGCAATACTGCCCCCTGTCACCTGGCAGGCGAGGGTGCGGGAGCCGCCCGTTTCCAGGGCGCTGGCCAGGAGTTCCGCAGACTGCCTGAAGTCTGCTATTGACGCGGCGTCCACCCGCTTGTGCGTGAGCAGCAGCAGCTCGGCGCATTCCAGGCTGCTGCCCGCCAGGCGGATGGCCTTGTCCGTATCCGACCCGGCCAGGGCACGCCGGGCGACCCCCTGCAGCTGTCGCAGCGTGTGAACCGTCGCTTCGACGTCCTGCATCAGCCAGTGGCGTCGGGCGTGGCAGAGAAAGCGGAGTTTCATGTGCGGTTGTCCTGTCGATAGATGGTGAAAGAGTGCGTGTAGGCTGAACATATCGCAAATAGGAATCATTCGCAACAATGTGCGGGGAGGACATCCCGCGGGAGTGGCATTGAGTTGGTGGCGCACCTGTAATACCTTCATGCGCTGCCGCGGCACGGACCGCGGGCCACCTCCGGAGATAACATGATCGCCAGAAGATCCGTAAGCCGCACCGCGTCCCTGTTTCTTTCGCTGCTTCTCGCCGTGGGCTCCGCCTCCGCACGGGACCGTGACGCTTCAGCTACCTCAGGCGGGGTGTCCGCCGATGACAGGCTGCGCGAACTCTACGAGACCGAATGGGCCTGGCGGCAGCATGAAATGGGCAGGATGCGGGACGCGTCCGGAGACTGGGTGGACGCGGGTCGGTGGCCCGACGTCAGCGCTGCCGCCCAGGCGCGCCGCCTGGAATACTGGAGCGCGGTGCTCGAGGAGCTGGCGCGCATACCGCGCGACGAACTGAGCCACGAGGCGCTGATCAACGCCGAGGTGTTCCAGCAGATCATCACGTCACTGGCGTCGAATGTCCGCTTCCGCACCTACGAGGCGCCGCTCAACTCCGACACCTTCTTCTGGGGCGGCCTGCATCCGCGAATGGGGGGGTTCGACGATGTCGACGGCTACCGGCGCTACATCGCCCGGCTCGAGGCGCTGCCCCGGTATTTTCAGCAGCACATGGCCAACATGCGCGAGGGCCTGGCGCGCGGATACAGCGTGCCAGCGGTTACCCTGAAGGGACGGGGGCAATCCCTGCTGCCCTACCGTGCCACGGGTGAGGACAATCCCTTCTTCGCGCCACTTGCGGCAATGCCGTCGCGCATCGCCGAGGAAGATCGGGCCGCGCTGCGGGAGCAGGCGCTGGAAGCGATTCGAGGCGCAGTCGCTCCCGCCTACGATACGCTGCTTGACTTCATGCGCGAAGAGTACATCCCCGGCGCACGCAAAGAGCTTGCGGCGAGCAGCCTGCCCGACGGGGAGGCGTTCTACCGCGCCCAGATTCGCGAGTACACCACGCTCGACCTCACCCCGGAGCAGATACACGAGCGGGGCCTGGAAGAGGTGGCAAGGATCTGGGCCGAAATGCAGGCTGTGCGGGACGAGGTCGGGTTTGATGGCGACATGGCGGCATTTTTCGAGTTCCTGCGCACCGATCCCCGCTTCTATGCAAAAACGCCGGAGGAACTGCTCGGCGTGTCGGCCTACGTTGCCAAGCGCATGGACGGCAAGCTGGCGGATACGCTCGGCTTCCTGCCGCGCCGGCGCTTCACGCTGCTGCCGGTGCCCGATGCCATTGCGCCTTTTTACACCGGCGGACGCGGCGGGCTTGACTCCTGCCTGATGAATACCTACGACCTGCCGTCTCGCCCCCTGTACACG
>JAWLGG010000538.1:0-2603 GCA_041685155.1 Chromatocurvus sp. | reverse complement strand
GGTGCAGCGCTTTGTCGAAGGCGACGTCATCAGCACCCTCTCGCTGGTACGCAATGGCCGTGAAGTGGGCCGCTCGCGCTACCGCGGGACTGTCTTCGCCGGAACCGTCGCCGTCTGCTTTGAGCGCCTCGACCTGCATGCCGCCATCGATGCCTGGCTGGACGCCTTTTTCCGCGCAAATCCCATGGAAAACGGCTTTATCGCCTTCGACTTCATTGTGGATGCGGGGGGCCGTGCCTGGGCGATCGAGTGCAACCCGCGGGTGACCAGCGGCATTCACTTCTTTGACAGCGCAGCACTGGGCATGGCGCTGACCGCCGCGGACGGCGTTGCCACAGCGGATGTCGCATCCGCGGCTCAGCGACGTTACCAGTGGGCCTACAGTACGTTGACCGAGGCCTACCGGGTGGCTCTGCAGCCGGCCGAGTTCCGACGCCGTCTGCGGGAGATGCGCCGAGCCAGAGATGTCGTCTGGTCGCTGGACGATCCACTGCCGTTCCTGCTGATGACGCCGATGTCGACTGAAATACTCTGGCCAGCCATGACCAGCACCCTTACGCTAGGCGAAGCGACTCAGAGAGATATCGCCTGGTTTAACTGACCGGTGATTTTGTTTATCACCCCGAAGATCATTGCCTCCTGGTAATTCTTTCTGGATACCAAACATCCTGATCCCGAATTCGCCGACGTTGGCTGCAGGCAATGCGCCAGCGGCGAATTGCTGGAATTTGACTTCAGCATGGCGCTGCAGCCCATCGTTCGCTTCAGTACCCGCGACATTCATGCACAGGAAGCGCTGGCACGGGGCCCTGGTGGCGAGCCCGCCGGCGCCGTTTTCGCCAACGTCAACGACGGCAACCGCTATCGCTTCGACCAGACCTGCCGGGTAAAGGCGATCCGCCTGGCGTCAGAGCTGAAAATCGACAGCCTGCTCAGCATCAATTTCATGCCCAATGCCGTTTACCAGCCGGAGCTTTGCATACGTACGACGCTGCAGGCCGCAGCGGAATATGAATTCCCGCCCGAGCGCATCATTTTCGAGGTGACAGAAGGTGAGGAAATCGATAACCGGGATCATCTGAGACGCATTGTGGAGTACTATCAGAAAACCGGCTTCACCACCGCCATCGATGATTTCGGCGCCGGTTATTCCGGACTCAATCTTCTTGCCGACATGCAGACCGACCTGATCAAGCTGGACATGGCGCTGGTGCGCAACATCGACCAGGACCGCAATCGCCGCATCATCACTAGAGGCATTCTGCAAGTCTGTCGCGACCTGGGCATTGACGTTATCGCCGAAGGTATTGAAACCCGGGGGGAGCTCAGTACTCTGGTCGACCTGGGTGTCGATCTGTTTCAGGGCTATCATTTCGCGCGGCCCGCCTTTGAGACAGTCGCCGACGTACCTGCCAGCGCCTTCGAGCTGGCCTAGTGGGCCATGCGGCAAGTCCGGTAGCGCACAGCAACTCCCGAAGGGCCGCAGCACAAGCGCTGTGGGCCGCATGGCCCACTAGACACTAACTGCCGAAAGCATACTCGCCGCCGCGCTCCAGCGCGCGACGGTACGCCGGCCGCACGTGGATACGATCGAGAAAACCCTGCAATGCCGGAAACGGCTCCAGCGTGTACAGCAGCCGAGCCACCTGCGGCACGAAGGACAGCTGCACGTCCGCCGCACTGAAGCGGTTGCCGACAAACCAGTCAGTACCTGCCAGCGCGGCATTCATGTAGCCGAGATGGTTGTCGAGCTCGCTGTCAATTCGCGGCTGCAGCGCAGCGCCACCGTCCGCCAGCCGCCCCGTGTACATTTTGAGCATCAGCGGCAGCATGGCGCTGCCCTCGGAGTAATGCAGCCACTGAAGGTACTGCTCGTGTTCCGTGGTGCCGGGCTCCGGCGCCAGGCGCCCATTCCCGTGACGACGCACGATGTAATCGACAATGGCCCCGGACTCGATAATCGTCTCTCCCCCATCGGTGAGCACGGGGGACTTGCCCAGCGGATGCACGGCCAGCAAGGCCGGCGGTGCCAGGCTGGTTTCGGCATCCCGCTGGTAGCGCTCAAGGCGGTAGTCAAGTTCCAGCTCTTCCAGGAGCCAGAGAACGCGCTGTGAACGCGAGTTGTTGAGGTGGTGGACAGTCAGCATGGGGACTCCCGGTAGTTCCTGCAGTGAGTTTATTCTTTGTCAACGCCTGGCCGGCCGGCACAGGATCTGCCTTGAAGGCCGGGTGGTGAGTCGCGCTGCCGGCCGCACTCGCTGCGGATCCTGTACGGTAAAATTGAAGCGACGCGCCAGTCGGGCAATGATGAGAAGACTTTCCGCCAGGGCAAAACCGGCACCCACGCAGGTGTGAGGGCCATTGCCAAAGGGAATGTAGGTGCCCGGCTGGATGCGGTGCTCGTTTTCCGGCAGAAAACGCTCGGGACGAAAGGCGTGGGGCTCGTCCCAGTAGCGCGCGTGCCGGTGCAGCGTCCAGGGGGAAATCATGACCAGCGCCCCGCGACGCAGTCGACGCGGGCCCACGGTTGCCGCGTCCAGCGCCACCCGCGGCAGGAAGGTGATCGGCGGATACAGTCGCAGCGTCTCGCGGAAAACCGCTCG
>JAWLGG010000537.1:0-2610 GCA_041685155.1 Chromatocurvus sp. | reverse complement strand
GGTGGGCCGTGCTGGATTCGAACCAGCGACCAATTGGTTAAAAGCCAACTGCTCTACCAACTGAGCTAACGGCCCGGAAACTTGGCGGGCGACAACGCATGAACATGCGCTGCGAAAGAAGCGCGTATGGTACTGATCGACAGAGAAAACTCAAGCACTTTTTACGCAGTCAATCATCCGCGCGATAACGCGTCGGGTCCGGCACTCCCGCGTCCTCGAACCCCTGCCGTCGCAGACGGCAGCTCTCGCAGCGACCGCAGGCTTCGCCCGCATCTGTGGCCTGGTAGCAGGAGACCGTCAGCGCGTAATCCACCTGCAGCGCCAGGCCTCGCTGAATAATGGCGTCCTTGCCGAGGTCAAGCAGCGGAGCGTGAATACGGATACCGCCACCCTCAATGCCTGCCCGTGTCGCCACGTTTGCAAGACGCTCGAAGGCGTCGATGAATGCAGGACGGCAGTCCGGGTAGCCCGAATAGTCGACCGCGTTGACACCGATGAAGATATCCCCTGCGCCGAGGACCTCGGCCCAGCCCAGTGCAATGGACAGGAATACCGTATTGCGTGCCGGCACGTAGGTAATCGGGATACCCTCCGCCTCCTCCTCCGGAACATCAATCGCGGTATCCGTGAGCGCCGAGCCGCCAATGCTCCCCAGATCCAGGGAGACCACCTTGTGCTCGACATCGCTGAAGGCCGCGGACACGCGCGTTGCCGCCAGCAGCTCTGCCCGGTGGCGCTGGCCGTAATCGAAGCTGAGGGTATGACACCGATAGCCCTGGTTGCGCGCCATGGCAAGCACCGTGGTGGAATCGAGACCACCGGAGCTGAGAATCACCGCCCTGCGCGCGTCGTCAGGCATCAGTGCCCCGGCTCATCGTTCCAGAGCAGCTTGTGCAGCTGCAGCTGCAGGCGCACCGGAAGATTGTCAGCCAGGATCCATTCCGCCAGCTCGCGCGGCGCCAACTGACCGTGGCTCGGCGACAGCAATACGTCACCGACACGGTCTGCGAGGGTGTATTCATCCAGCTTGAAGCGCGCCCACTCGTAATCCGCACGATCACAGACAACAAACTTCACCTGATCATGGGGTGCCAGACATGCCACGTTACGGTAATCATTCCGGTGTGCCTCTCCCGATGCTGGCGTCTTCAGATCGAGAACCTTGACCACTCGCGGGTCAACCGCCTGCACAGGGAGAGCACCACTGGTTTCCAGCGACACCTCATAACCCGCATCACACAGCGCCGACAGCAACCGAAGACAGGCAGGCTGGGCCAGAGGCTCGCCGCCGGTCACTGTAACGTAACGCGGCTTGTAGGCAGCGACCTCGGATACCACCTGTAACAGCGCCATCATGGTGCCGCCGGTAAAGGCGTAGGCGGTATCGCAGTAGACACAGCGCAAAGGACAGCCGGTGAGACGGACGAACACAGTCGGATAACCTACCGTGCGCGCTTCGCCCTGCAGGGAATAAAAGATTTCGGTAATGCGCAGAGCTGTCGCGCCCTGGTGGACCGCGGTGTTCACGTGAGCAAGTCCCCGGGCCTACAGGTTCTGGTCGATAAATTCCCGGGCCAGATTTGCAGCCGCGGAATCACCGTGCTCGCGAATGACGCGATCGAGATACTCTCTTGCCTTGTCACGATTGCCCTTGACATAGTGCACCTGCCCGAGCTTGTACATGGCGTCAGGCACCTTGGCGTTCTGCGGATATTCATCCAGCAGCAGGGTAAATGACTGCCGAGCGAGCTCCGGCGCCGCCGGCTTCACCGCGAGGTACAGTTCACCCAGCCAATAATGCGCATTGGGTGCATATCTACCGTCCGGATAGCGATCGAGAAACTGCTTGAATGATGTCACAGCCTCATCAAACTCCTGACTACGCACCAGTGCATACGCAGCACGATAGGCATCGCCCTCGCCCGGTTGCTCAGCGCTCACGCGTTGATCAGATGCCTGCGCACTATCCCGACCGTCCCCGCCATCCCCCACCGGCGCCGGGACCCGGGCACTGCCGCCAGCCAGACGCCGGTCGAGGTCCATGTAGCGCTCGAGGCTCTGCTCCTTGAGGACGCCGATTTCGTTAGCCTGCTGTTCGACCAAACCGTTAAGACGCATCACTTCCTGCTGAAGCTCCTGCACCTGAATAAACAGATCACCGACATTCTGCTCGACGTCATCATCGGAACTCGTCGCCAGGGGACGATATACCGTTTCTGCCGGCTGACTATCGAGACCGTAGCTGCGTGCTCCGTCAGACGGCGCCGACGGCCTTTGCGTGGACACCTGTGGCTGCGCCCCGGCACCGCCGGATTCACGGGCCCGCTCGCGCTCGGCCTCCACGTCTATGTAATCCTGGCTATGCCCAAACGAGACCGGGCCGACCAAAAGGGCCAGCCCGGCTGCGCGCAGAAGCATTTGCCTGAAACCCATGCTCGCGGCTTTACTGACGCGAGAGTTCCACGCGGCGATTCTGGGACCAGTTCTCTTCGCCAGAGCCATACGCGACAGGCTGCTCTTCGCCGTAACTCACGGTTTCGATCCGGTAGCTGGGTATTCCGTTGACGACCATGTAGTCGCGCACGGAGTTTGCCCTGCGCTCACCCAGCG
>JAWLGG010000536.1:0-2612 GCA_041685155.1 Chromatocurvus sp. | reverse complement strand
GGCGGGATTGCTGTCGGAATGGGTCGGTCCCTTGCCGTCCCATTCCACAAGGCTGAACTCCAGCTCGGCTGCGACCACGGGGCGCCAGCCGCGCGCACGGTAGCGGGCCACCACTTTTTTCAGGACCTGGCGGGGATCCCCGAGATAGGGTTCGCCATCGGGCCGGAACATGGACAGCATGACCTGACCGTGTTGCTCTGCAGGTGACCATGGCGTAGGCAACAGGGAACCCTCGACGGGGCGGCATACGCCATCCTCGTCTCCCGACGCAAACACCAGTTCCTCTATGTCCCGGCCCCAGATATCCAGACTGAGCGCGCTTCTGGGAAATTTCAGCTCACCGCCATAGATCTTGGACAGCTTGCTGCGCGGTACCCATTTGCCCCGCAATACCCCGTTACAGTCGGGCAGCAGCGCCTCAATCATCGTGATATTGGGGTGGGCACGGAGAAACCACTCGACCTCTATCGCCATAACCCGTCCCCAGTGGCCCCGCGGGCCGCCGCCATCCCTGAGGCAGGCCCGGTCCCTAGTCGACTATCTGCAAGAATCGGCCCGTTCACAATGCCCCGCATAGGGTATCGGGGGGTGCAGTGGATTTCAGGCGGGCGCCATGTAGACGCTGAGCGGGTCGCCGCCTGCGGCCTCACCCAGGCATGACATGCTGTTGATGAAGAGTGCAAAGAGATCTGTCTGCGAGTTGACGTCCAGCTTGCGGTAGATGTTCTTGCGGTGGCGGCGCAGGGTTTCGCGGGCGATGTCCAGGCGCGAGGCCGAGACTTCCGTGCTGTAGCCGCGCAGCATGAGCTCGAGAACATCTTTCTCCCGCGGCGACAGGACAGAGGAGCCAAAGGTTCGAAAGGCAAGGTCAATCTGGTGGTCAATGCCGGGCTGGATAAGGTTGCTGATGGCGAAATTGTCGAACTTGCTGTGCGACAGCATCAGTTCGGAGACGGCATCGGCGAGGACATAAAGACGCTCGTATTCGTCGTCGTTGAACGGCCCGCTGGTGGGCAGGCGCATCATGCTGAGGTTGATGGCATTGCCGCCGTCAAGGCGGGCGAGAAAGATCGCTTCGTCCACGGTTCCGGTGTCGGCGTAATAGTCTGTGTAGTACCGGGAGTCCTCCAGGGCATCCCCGGTCAGGCGGGACAGCCGGTAAATCCTGGACTTGGGACTGTTCATGGATGCGCGATAGAACGGGTCCTCGCGATACGGCCCCTCAAGGTACATCTCGACCTGTGCCGAATAGGCTGAACGCGGAATGTCGTGATAGAGAAGCCGTGGGGGAAGATCGGGATGATACAGCCAGATCTGCGGGTAGTTTATCGGCACCTGGCCCTGCACGGCCGCGATCAGGGCGGGGAAGAAGCCGTCGGTACCCAGCGCCGCGATCGCGAGGGAGAGGTCCCGGTTCCACTGGCTCAGGCGTTTTATTTCCGACATGCCGCAATCGCGTCAGCTGGCGAGTTGCTGAGGAGTGTGGGCAGCGCCCTGCGGTATGTCAACTTGCAGCCGGTTGGGGAGGTCACCATGGCAGCGGGCCGGTACGCCAGCGTTCCTGCCAGGCCCGGTACACCTTGTTGCTGTAGCGACGGCTGCCGCTGCTGCCGTTATAGGCGGCGAGGGCACGATGCAGGTGCCCGTTCTCACGCTCAAGGTAGAACTGCAGTATGCGGCAGCCGTAGTCGAGGTTCGTGGGGTTGCTGGTCAGGTTGTCGTCTGGCCGGCCGATCTCCCGACGCCAGAAAGGCATGACCTGCATCAATCCCTGGGCGCCCACCCGCGAGACTGCGTAGCGATTGAAGGCGCTCTCAACCTCGATCACGGACAGTACAAGCTCCGGTGGCAGGTCGCTGCGAACCGCAGCGCGATGCACCAGCCGCAGCAGCTGCAGGCGCTCCTCCGCGTTCGCGATGAACGGCGCCAGGCGCGAGGACATGTCGACCAGCCAGACCTCCGCCGCATAGCGGTCCGGAAAGCTGTCACTGGTGGCAATGGTGCGCTCGAGAAACGCGCGCAGTTGCGCAGGCGCATCATCAGGTGAATCGCTCGCGGCACGGGCACCGGCCGCGAGCACTCCGAGCGCCAGCAAGCAGCTGCGCCTGGTCAGCATCGGCTGCGGTGAAGGTCAGAGGCCGGCGCCAAGCCTTTCGCCCAGAAAGGCCATCACATTGTCCTGTGCTATGCGGACGGACGCATTATCGCGACGCCCCTGGTATTCGAGTTCGCCATCGGCGAGTGCGCGGTCACCGATCGTGATCCGGTGCGGTATGCCCACAAGCTCCATGTCGGCGAACTTGACCCCGGGACGCTCGTTGCGGTCGTCGAGCAGAACATCGATACCCGCCTCCAGGCACTGCGCATAGAGCGCTTCTGCGCTCTTCGCCACAGCCTCCGACTTCTGCATGTTCAGCGGCACGATCGCCAGCGTGAACGGTGCCATGGCCTGCGGCCATACGATCCCGCGGTCGTCGTGGTTCTGCTCGATAGCGGCGGCGACAATCCGGCTCACGCCGATGCCGTAGCAGCCCATGTGCAGCGTCACCTGTTTGCCGCTTTCATCGAGTACGCCCGCGTTCATCGCGTCGCTGTACCTGGTGCCGAGCTGG
>JAWLGG010000535.1:0-2614 GCA_041685155.1 Chromatocurvus sp. | reverse complement strand
TTGCCTATGTTACCCAGACGACGCTGTCCATGGACGACACGGCACGGGTGATCGATGTGCTGCGGGAGCGCTTTCCGGACATACTCGGCCCGCGCAAGAATGATATCTGCTACGCCACCCAGAACCGCCAGGATGCGGTCAAGCAGATGGCTGCGCAGTGCGATCTGCTGCTGGTTGTCGGCTCTACCAACAGCTCCAACTCCAACCGCCTGCGCGAGCTTGGCGAACGCATGGGAGCCACCTCCTACCTGCTCGACGGCGCGGATGGCATCGATCCCGCCTGGCTCGAGGGCAAGACGCAGATCGGCGTGACGGCGGGAGCCTCGGCGCCGGAAGTGCTGGTGCTTGAGGTGATACAGCGCCTGCGCGACCTCGGCGCGAATGCCGTGAGGGAGCTCGACGGCCAGCCCGAGAACGTGACTTTCTCCATGCCCCGGGAGCTGCGCCTGACCGAGATCACCTGACGGCCGCGCGTCCTATGCGCGCCGCGCCGTCAAGGCCACCCCATCCGGCCCGTTCCGATCGGGCCGTTTCATCCAAAGCGCCAATACACCGCCCCTGACGTTTACAGGACAGTGGCCGCGTTCCAGCATCCCGGTCCAGCGAACCTGTTTCCGTGCCGGAGGTATCAAGCATGCGATTGTGTCGCGGTTTTTCCCTGCTCGAGCTGATGATCGTTCTGTGCATTGTCGGGATTCTCCTCGGTGTTGCGCTGCCTGCGTATCAGTCCAGCCTGATCAGGAGTCGCCGTGCGGACGCGATGTCGGCCCTGGTCGAGGTGGCGGGACGGCAGGAGCAGTGGCGATTCGTGTCTGATCGCTATAGCGACGACCTGCGAGAGCTCGGCTATGCATCCGACCCGCTTGTCACTGGCGAGGGGCACTACCGCATCCGCATCGATGCCTGTCCCGATGCCACACTGGCCCGGTGTTTCCTGTTGACGGCAACGCCGCTGCCCGCGTCTCCGCAGGCTAAGGACGAGCGCTGCGCTGCG
Organism: Chromatocurvus sp.; assembly: GCA_041685155.1. GTDB lineage: Bacteria > Pseudomonadota > Gammaproteobacteria > Pseudomonadales > Halieaceae > Chromatocurvus. The sequence goes on along the minus strand of JAWLGG010000535.1, from coordinate 1,620 downwards.
CTGACGCTGGATGCACGCGGCCGGCGTGGGGCAGCGGGAAGCGATCCCGAAAGCTGCTGGTAGCGCCTCGTCTTCTGGCAAATACAGGCATTCACTGGCGAGAGCGCCAGAGCAGCCTAGGCTTTTCCTGTTGAATCACGACGGGGCCACTCCGATGCAACGCCGCGGCTTTACCCTGATTGAATTGCTGGTTGTCGGTGCCTTGCTGGCGCTCAGCCTGACCATCGTGCTCCCGGGGCTGCGCAGTTTTCTGCAGGCGACCCAGGCCAGAGCAGAGGCAGACCGCCTGCTGTCCAGCCTGCAGCTGGCGCGCGCACAGGCGATTGCAAACAACCTGCGCACCGGTGTCTGTCCGGTGACGCCGGGGTCCGATCCATTCTCGGCCTGTGGGCAGCGCTACGAGGACGGCTGGTTTGTCTACCTCGATCGCGATGGGGACGGGCTTTTCAATCCCGGTACCGACACGCCGCTGCGCCGCTTTGCGGCCATGCCGAGCGGCTTCGGGCTCTACAACCGGGCGGGCTCTCGCCGTATTGATGAGCGGCTTTCGTTCTGGCCGGACGGCAGCAGTCGGCGCAGTATGACGCTGCAGGTATGCCCGCCGCGGAGCGCGCGCGTTCAGCCCTGGAGCCTGGTGCTCAATCATGTGGGCAGGCCGCGCCTGACGCGCGACTGGGGGAGTTGTCTGCTATGACGTTTTTCGCTGGAAGACGCGCTGCGGCGGGGTGTGGCGGGGGCTACACACTGGTGGAGCTGCTGCTCGCGCTGCTGGTGTTCTCACTCGGTGCGCTGGCGGTTGCGGCGATGCAGTTCGGAGCGGTGCAGGCAACGCGCTCCGCCTCCGAATCCGCAGCGGCGCTGATGCTGGTGGAGGATCTCGCGCAGCGGCTGCTGTCGGACACCGGCGCGATCGACCGTTATGCGCAGGTGCTGGACGGCAGTGAGGGCATGACTGTCGGTGATGTAACGACCTGCTTCGACGGCGCTGCGTGTGGTCCGGAGGCGTTGGCGGAACGCGGCATCGCTGCCTGGCTGGCGCTGAGTGAGCAGCGCGGGCTGGCGCTGCCCCGCGCCTGTGTGACCCGTGACGCGTCAGCGCTGCGGGTTGGCTTGAGCTGGGTATCCCGCTCCGCGCTGGCGCCGGTTTCTTCCGACGTCTGCGGGGCCGGGGACATGCCGGACGGTCGCCGCGGGGTCGTGTTGACCGCACCGCTGGGGTCGGCGCCGTGAAGCGGACAGCGGGCGTGACGCTGGTGGAGCTCCTTCTGTCGATGACGCTGGCCATGCTGCTTGTGGCGTCGGTTCTGCAGGTTTACCGCATTGGCAAGGCAGTGCTGCGATGGCAGGTCGAGGTGGTGCGCATGGAGGAGAGCGGACGACACGCCCTCGGCCTGCTGGTGCGGGAGCTGCGCATGGTCGGGTTTTTCGCGCGCGAGTCAATGCCGGAGCTGCCTGACTCGACTGCTGCCGCGCCTGCCTGTGGTGACGAGCCGGGCTGGTCGCTGAACCTGCAGACGCCGCTGGATATGCTCAATGACTTCAGCGGTGACGCTGCGCGCTTCACCAGCGGTGCGCGCCTGACCTGCCTCCCCGAGTCTAGGCTCGTTAGCGGCGCGGATG
>JAWLGG010000058.1:0-10801 GCA_041685155.1 Chromatocurvus sp. | reverse complement strand
GAGAGGGATCCTGGTAGTCGCGCACCTGGTAGAGCGTGCCCGGGATATGTCCCATCTCGCGCAAGTCGGCGGAGATCGCCGGGTCAGCCACGGTCTCCAGCCACTGGCCGATTTCCTTTGAGTAGTAGCTTGAGGTGTTGTAGCCGAAGGTAATGTCGTACTGGTAGTCAGCGCCATCCGTCACGTGCATGTCCAGATACAGGTCGGGCTGCCACTTCCGCAGCGCCTTCAGCATGGCCTGCATCTCGGGGGTGTCGGCCTTGGTATAGTCGCGGTTGAGGTTGAGATTGCGCGCGTTGCTGCGCCAGCCGCCCTCGACCGGCCCGCGCTGATTGACCCGGGTATAGGTGTTGAAGCGCTCATGACCGTCGACGCCGAAAATCGGCACAAATACCAGATTGACGGCATCCAGCAATTCGCTGCGGGTCTCCAGTACCGTCATGTCTCGTAACAGCATCATGCCGGCGTCTTTACCGTCGATTTCGCCCGGGTGTATGCCGGCCTGGGCGAACAGCAGTGGCTTGCCGCTGGCGCGCAGTGACTCAGGGGTGAACTCACTGTCACGGGCCGCGATCACCGCCCAGATCTCGCGTCCCTCCGGGCTCCTGCCCAGGGACTGCATCTGTAGGTCGGGGCTGGAGTCTGCAAGCCGCTGCAGCCAGGCCATGGTCTCGTCATAGCGCGGGGTGGCGGTGAGGTCGCTGGCTTCGGCGGGTGTTGCCCAGGGGTGATCGGGTGCGAGCGCCAGTGCTTCGCTGGCACCGCTCCAGGGCAACTCCGGTGGCAGGATGGCTGACGCCGGCGGCTGTGCCAGGGTCGACAGCGAGGTGGTCAGCGCCAGCGCGCACAGCAGCGGGGCGATGCGCCTTTGCGACGGGATTCTGGGTTGGTCGAGCAGTAATCGGCTCACAAAATGTCTCCGTGGGTTGCTGAACTTATGGGGTCCCAACGGGAGCTGACCCTATAAGGAAAAAGCCTGACAGGTAAGGCGATCGTGTACAGACAGCGGAAGATACCGCGTCGCGTCGTCAGTCAACAACCCATGCCGGGAATGGGTCAGCGAAGCGCTGCCAACCCTCAAGACCAAGCACCATCTCCTCATCATCGAGCAGGCAGCGATCCAGCCCCTCGCGTATCTGCTGCTCATCAAGACCCTGGCCGATGAAGACAAGTTCCTGGCGCATATCGCCGAAGGGCTCCTCCCACTGCGCCACCAGGCTGCGACGAAACTCCTCGTCCTGCGGCCATTCATCCTCGGGTATGGCCTTCCAGAACATGCCGGCGCCACCGTGGCGGGCAATGCCTCCTGCCTGACTCCACTGACCGGCCCAGCGCGGTCGGCTGGCCAGCCAGAAAAAGCCCTTGGAGCGCAGCAGGCGTCCGGAGCGCCCGGGTGTACTGAGAAAATCGTGAAATCGCTGCGGGTGAAACGGTCGACGTGCGTGGTAAACGAAGCTGCCGATGCCGTACTCCTCACTCTCAGGCACATGCTCGCCGCGCAGTTCCCTGAGCCATCCCGGCGCTCGCTGCGCCTCCTCGAAGCTGAAGCGGCCCGTATTGAGTACGTGCTCCAGCGCAACAGTACCCTCCCTGATTGGCACGATCTCCGCTTCCGGGTTGAGCGAGCGGAGCACGGCAACCAATTGCCCGAGGCGGGCTTCGTCGATGAGGTCGGTCTTGCTGATGAGCAGAACATTGCAGAACTCGACCTGCTCGATCAGCAGGTCTGTGACACATCGTTCGTCCTCGTCGCCGAGGGATTCTCCCGTCTCAACGAGATCGATGGCGTTCTCATAGTCCTTAAGAAAGTTCACGCCGTCCACCACGGTGACGAGAGTGTCCAGGCGGGCGATTTCAGACAGGGACTTTCCCGCCTCATCGGCGAAGGTAAAGGTCTCGGCGACCGGGAGCGGCTCTGAGATGCCGGTGGACTCGACCACGAGGTAGTCAAACCGGCCCTCCCGTGCGAGCTTTTCGACTTCCAGCAGCAGGTCTTCCCGCAGGGTGCAACAGATGCAGCCGTTACTCATTTCGATGAGACGTTCCTCACTGCGATTCAGCGTGACTTCTCCACTGACCAGTGCGGCATCAATGTTCACCTCGCTCATGTCGTTTACGATCACCGCAACCCTTAGGTTCTCCCGGTTGCGCAGGATGTGGTTCAGGACGGTGGTCTTTCCAGCGCCCAGAAATCCCGAAAGCACGGTGACGGGCAGGCGGTTTGCTGTTGGAGTTGTCATGGTTGCCCTTTTAGAGTGTCTGTTCCGACAGGCGCCGGATAGCATCGACCCACGTAACCCGGCAAGGCCGATGAGGTAGGCAGGTGCCGGCGACGCGCGCCATGGCATTGCGGGTAACGAGCACCGGTGGCAACCACGCGAGTTCCATGACAAAAGCCTGGTGACTCTCGAGGTGCTGCTGGAATCGCTCGTTCACAGGTTCGACGGCGGCGCTGACTTCACGCTCCACCGTTATCCATCTGCGTATCAGGGTGTAGTGCCGATATAATAATCAGAAAAGCTATGATATATCAACACATAACAAGGGGTTGGTGGTGGCCCGGTGCTGCTTACGCTGGGGGTATATTCCGGTACAGGTGGCGTCGGTTTTCGACCTCTCACCCTCGTGGGGCGCTCCTGACGCAGACTACGGCTGAGCCAGCGTCCGAAGCCGATCCAGTGGCAGCGCCTCAAGCGTGCGGCCATCAACACCGGTCATTGTCTCGGCCGCTACCAGCGCGTTATTGATCGCTTCCTCCACGGCCTCGACCACCGCGAGGAAGAGCGCGCTGGTCTCGCGGTTGGCAAGCCGGGCGTGTTCTCGTACCGCTTCCGGGCCCGCATGCTGGAGTCGCTCGGCTACCGAGAACGCGATGATAAAATCACCGGAGCCGTTGCTCATGTAGCCGCCGGTGCGGGCAATGCCGAGCGGCGCACGCCGTGCCATGCGCTCGAGGTTGCGCGATCCGACGGGGGCATCGGTGGCTATGACCACCATGATGGAACCGTCCTCGGGGTCGACCCGCGTGGTGTTTTTTGCCTGCGTCAGTTCATCGCGAAAGTCGTATTGCTCAAGCGCTTCGCCGACCTTAAGACCATCGATAGTCAGCACGCCGCCGAAATTGGCCTGCACCAGCGTGCCCACCGTCCATCCGCCGAGCGCCGCGGGCAGCACCCGCGAGGCGCTGCCAATACCGCCCTTGAAACCAAAGGCCCGTGTGCCTGTGCCGGCGCCGACGTTACCTTCCATCACTGGGCCATCCCGTGCCTCTTCAATCGCGCGGAACACATCTTCTTGGGAAACATGCTGGCCACGGATGTCGTTGAGGTACGCGTCATTGGTTTCGCCAACGACAACGTTGACCGAGCGGAGGTCCTCGTTACCCGCCTGCCCAAGTAGCCACTTGACGCCCCCCGCAAGCGCTGTGCCGACATTCAGCGTGTTGGTCAGCAGTATCGGCGACTCGAGTTCGCCCAGTTCGCGCACCTGCTCAAAGCCCGCTGCCTTGCCGAATCCGTTGCCGGTGTAGACCGCAGCAGGCACTTTGTCGGTAAACAGGTTGCCGCCATGTGGCAGGATCGCCGTGACGCCGGTGCGGATCGATTCGCCGCTGACAAGCGTGCGGTGACCGACTTGAACGCCGGCGACGTCGGTGATGGCGTTCAGGGTTCCCGGCGTCATGACGCCGGGCGTAATACCCAGGTCCCGTATGCGCTTCTCACTCGCCCCGGTCGGCATGGCTGTGCCCGGACAGGCGAGGCCAAGGATTATCAGCAGGCAAACCGAAACTCTCGACATCTGAAGCATCAGTTTATTAGCGAACTGATATGGGTCTGCCCGTCTGACTTCAGGTGTCAAGCACGCCATCATTGCGCATTCCCTGTATGACAATCCGCGAAAATTCCGCAGAGAATGTTTCAGCGGAGAGTGTATTGAGTGTCTCCGACTGCGCAGACCACACCAGCAACTCGGATCTCTGGCTTTCGCGGAATCGTAATGCGGTTTTCGTTTATTGCAAGTTTTGCAGATTCAGTGCCCCGAACTTCCCGGAGGCGTCGACCCTTTTTATGACAATAGCCCAAAAATCCTTTCCTCCCTGCAACATTCCTTGACTAATAAAAAATACGTTATAACATCGCAAAATATACGGTCGACGTAAATTTGCAGGCACCTTGCATTGTACCGGGACTGGAAAAGCCGCGGCGGCAGACTGCAGATGGTCGGTTTACACCGGCGTTTTATTTGAAAACTGATGGCGAGGAGCAAAGTTAATGATGAAAGAGGGCGGTAAGCGGTCTGTTCTGTTGATGTCGTGTGTCCTGGTGTCGGTGGTCAGCGGTACTGTTGCTGCCCAGTCGAGCAGTTCGCCCGGTCGGGCTCGGGTGGAAGTACCTCGCCTGGAGGAAGTTTTCGTTACCGCGGGACGCGCTGAATCAATGCGAGGTGACATTCCGCAGCAGGTCGAGCTCATCTCCTTCGATGACATTCAGGCGACCCCCGCAAGTTTTGCGGCGGATTTCCTGAAGAAAAATGCATCGCTGGATGTCATTCAATACCCTGGCGGGATATCGGGCGTTGGCATGCGCGGCTTCCGTCCGCAGTTCTCTGGCATTAGCCAGCAGGTTCTCATTCTGGTCGATGGCCGCTCGGCGGGCGCCACCAGCCTGGGTAATTTGCCGCAGTCCGGCATTGAGCGGGTTGAGGTGGTGAAGGGCTCGTCGTCTTCCGTTTATGGCGCATCCGCCATGGGCGGCGTCGTCAACGTCATCACTCGCCGCTCGCGTGACCAGATCAAAGGCGAGGCCTATGCCCGCGTGGGCAGTTTCGAGACAGTGCGTGCTGGCTTTCGGGTGGGCGGCCAGTTGACGAACGCAATTGATTTCGACATCGGCATTGATGAGCGCAGCCAGTACGATGACTTCGATCTCGGCAGTGGGCGCACTGTCATCAACGGTCAGGTGCTCGGTGACGGTGCGACGCGACCCTTTACCTCCTTTCAGACGCGCTCCGCCTATCTCCGCCTGGGCGCGGACATTGGCACCAATTGGCGTGCCGATGCGCGCGCCATGGGGTTCCGTGGTAAAGATGTGGAGGCGCCGGGGGCTGAGTCGGTCGGTTCGTCTCAGGCAGCCAATAACAACAATGATGCCTACAGCCTCGACGCGAGGATTACCGGAACATACGATCGGCACGATCTGCAGGCAGTCGTTTTCCTGTCCAAGGAAGACCGAGATCGTCGCAATGCCAACGATGGTCTTTTGGGTCTCTTCGGTACCGGCGGGGAAACCCGTTTCAGAGGTTTTCAGCTCAGCGATTCCTATCGTATCAATTCTACCTACTCGGTCGTTGCCGGCCTTGACTACGAGGACATAGAGCGCATCAACGTCGCCTTCGACAATGAGGGTGCAGCCCGTGCTCCCTTCGCCCCGAATGAGAACCGCGAGACCGTTGGCGTGTACGCGGACTTCACGGCGCGCTATCTCGATGAGCGGCTCATCCTTAACGCTGGTGTACGCCGTGACCGGATAAAAAGCGCACTGGAGGTCACGCCGCTCCGACCGGATTTCATATCCGGCAACGAAACGTTTACAACAACTAATCCTCGCACTGGTGTCGTTTTCTTCCCGGTGGAAAACCGACAGGTGCGCCTGCATGCCAGTGCTGGTCGTGGTTTTGTCGTGCCGAGTGTGCGTCAGGTGGCCGGTTCAACGGAGAGCGTACAGGCAGGCCAGTTGCGTATTCTGAGTGGAAACCCCGATCTGAGCCCGGAGTCCAGTGTGTCCCTCGACCTGGGCGTCGGCTTCGCCGGCGCTGACTGGGACATTGACCTGACCTGGTTTCGCACGGATGTCGAGGACAAGATAGAGAGCATCGAACTGGTCAACACCAGTGAGTTGCGTGAGACGACCTCCGTCAACGCAGGGTCGTCACTGGCCCAGGGCTGGGAGTTGACATTATCCGGGCTTGCTCCAGACGCTGTATCCCGTGCGCTGGGTGGTGAGATCAATTACGAAATTTCGAGCACCTACTATACCGACCGCGAGCAGGACTTGCCGGCGGGTACCGAGCCCCTGCGCAATGTCGCCCGATTCAAGGTCAATGGAAATCTGGGTTACACCCGCGATCGCTTTTCCGTGCGTTTCATTGCACGCCACGTGACTGGAATGATTGATAGGGATTTCAGCCGTGACCGGATCTTTACTGCCGGAGCCGGCGGCGAGTTCCGCTATCCGGACGTAACAGTCTTCGATCTCAATGCAAACTACGCGCTGACCGAGCGCCAGACTATCGGTCTGCAGATCGAGAATATCACCGACGAGTACTACTACGAGAAAAATGACTATCCCATGCAGGGCCGACTGCTGTTGGCAAGCTACCGATTCCAGTTCTGACTGTAACGGACCAGGCCGGCAGAACGTCGGTATTGACAGATCATGCTAGCAGGAGTTTTCCATGGAATTGATTGACCGCATCCGCGGTGTTCTTCATCTGGTTGCCGATATTCTCGTCTGGCCTGTTTTTGCCGGGTTGATCGTGCTGATTGCGATCGCCCTGATTGCGGTAGGTGCGATTGCGCGGGAGGCGTGGGAACGCCGTCAGGGCAGGGTGTCCCAGCAGGGCCGGCAAACGCAGGAAGCCCTTGCAGGGGCAGCGCTTGGCAATGACAGGCTACTCGAGGTCGAGGCTGTAGTTGCTCGGGCAGAACGCCTTGCCTGGGCGCCTATACTTCGTTTGCGCCTTCTCGTGCGGCTTGGCCCGGCACTGGGACTCATGGGCACCTTGATACCCATGGCGTATGCGCTGCAGGGACTCTCCGAAGGCAATCTGCCAGGTCTGGCCGGTAACCTTGTCACGGCATTCGCCGCGACGGTGATCGGACTTGCGATTAGTGTCGTTGCCTATCTCATGGCAGCGATACGTGAGGAGTGGACGCGTGCCGACCTGGAACGACTGACGCTCAAGGCCGAAACGCTGGTGCGCTCGGAAGACGGAGGTGACAGTGAGTAATGCGCCACTGCGCCTGATGCGCGGCCGCCACAGCTGGCGACGTTACGACGAGGAGCCCGAGGATCCTCTGGCCGGTGTCGCCAATCTGTTCGATGTCAGTCTTGCATTCATCGTTGCTCTGCTGATCTCGCTTTTCATGCTGTTCTCGGCATTCGAGTTTTTGGACCCCCAATCCAGCGTCACCATGGTCAAGGAGCACTCGGATGGCACCATCGAGATTGTGGAGAAGCACGGAGAAAAGGTCGAGATCAAGCGCACCACAGACAGGACACTCTCTGGTGAGGGCCAGTTGCTGGGTACGGCCTATCGCCTCGCCAACGGAGAAATCGTATATGTACCGCAAGAGGGAGACGTGCCATGAGGATATCCGGACAGGTTCGGCGCTACGCGATAATGGCCCGCAATGCTAGCCTGACTTTCCTCTACCTGATGCTGGCATGCGCGACTTTCGAAGCGGCACTGGCGGATGACGACAAAGCGCGGGTGACCATCGTATTCGACGGTGGGGAGTCGTTCGGAGCGTCGGAGCTTCGTCGCGCTGTGGCTGACCTGGAAGAGGTGCTTGAACTCACGTTACTCGCGCCCGGGGAGCACGCGGATGGCGCACCCGATGAGTTTCCTGTTGCAGCGCAGGACATCGTGCTGATCGATACTTCGGTAGATGGTTTGACACTGCGAGCGGGTGATCTGGAGCTGCTCAGAGCGCAGGGTGCAAAGGTAGTGTTGCTGCGGGATGATTCGATGCAGAGCGATGCCGGTCCGGAGGCACTAGCGCGCATTACCCGCTACTGGGAAAACCGCTCATTGGAGAATGATCGCGCGCTCATCCTTTTCCTCGTGTCCACTGTGCTCGACGTGCCGCTCGCCGAGTCTGCGCCTGAACCGATTATCTACCCTGATCACGGATTTTATCACCCTGACGCGGATCGCCTGTTCGACTCTTCTGCAGCGTATGAGGCCTGGTACACCTCTCGCGATGCCACGTCTGGGCAGCGTCCACAGTCGGAGGCCCGAATTGGCCTGGTTGGGCACCGGGTCTGGGTGCAGAAACAGGAGACCGCGGCACTGGATGCACTCATCCGGGAAATCGAAAGTCGGGGTGCCATGCCGCTGCCTCTGGTGATGAAAGGTGCAGTTGAGCTTGACCGCTATCTCATGCGCGATGGGGCGCCGATTGTTGATGTTGTGCTGTACTCGGGCGAGATGCTGGACTACAAGAATCCGGCGGCCGGTCGGGAGCGCCTGGCGCGTCTCGGGGTCCCCGTGTTGCTGGCCGTGCATCACTATCGAACCGATCAGGTGGGCTATCGAGGCTCCCCTGGTGGCCTGGCCCCTGCGCTGACGCCCCGCGTCGTGTTTTCTGAACGGGATGGCCTGCTAGAGCCGCTGGTGACATCGACGCGCAGTCCCGCTGCGGATGTGAAGCAGGAGAGCTGGCCGGAGCAGGTCGCCTGGCGTATTGACCGCGCTATGTCCTGGGCGCAGCTGGCGAGGAAAGCCAACGATGAGAAGCGCGTCGTCGTGACCTACTGGAGTGAGGCCGGTGGTCGCGCGGATGTCGGTGGTGACCCGGATGATTTTCTCGACGTTCCGGCTTCGGCGGTCGCGCTGCTTTCGACGCTGCGTGAGCAGGGCTATGACACGGGTACCGAAACGCTCCCGGCGCCGCAGACACTCGCGCGGCGCATGGCGGAAGAGGGTTCGAACGTTGGGTCGTGGGCGCCTGGTATGCTGGCGTCGCGTGTTCAAAAAGATGCGGTAGCACTGATCCCGGAGGCGCGCTACAAACGCTGGTTTGATGATCTTCCCGCCGACCTCCGCAACGCGATTGAGGACGCATGGGGCCCAGCGCCCGGCCGCGTCATGCTGCACACCAACCAGAGTGGGGAGCGGTTTCTTGTTGTTCCGCGTCTGGCGTTCGGCAACGTGATCCTGACGCCGCACCCCATGTGGGGCTATTACGAGGATGAGCAGGTGCTCATGTCAACTGGAGAGCTGCCGCCGCATCACCAGTACCTTGCGTTCTTTTTGTGGCTGCAGGAAGAGTGGGGTGCTGATGCCTGGGTAAGCCTGTTCAGCAACCTCGTCCTTCAGCCTGGTAAAAGCCAGGGCCCTCTCTACGACGAGGCAGTGGGAATAATGCTGGGCAAGACGCCCCATATTCACCCCGAACGCCTGGGCGCAAATGGCGGCCTCGGAGCCAAGCGAAAGACCCTGGCGCAGACGATTGGCTGGTACAACATTGTTGTGCCAACGACACAATTGAAGGATCTCGCAGATCTTGGCGGGATTGTCAGGCGCTATCGTTCGCAGGCCGATCCGGAGCTGCGAGACCAGTTGGGTACCGGCCTCCGTGAGGAACTGGCCAGTCGGGGGCTTATGGAACTGCTGCCCCTGGGAGCCGATGCCTCAGACGACGCTGTTGCCGAGGCACTCGGTGATTACCTGCAGGAGCTTGAGGCGGAGAACGCACCCTGGGGCGGGCGCGTGCTGGGTAGCATACCGGAAGATGAGGCCCTGGTGGCAATGCTGGTCGGCATGCTGGGAGAAGAGCTGAAGGCACCGCTCGAAGCACTCGATATCGACACGCCGGAGCTGCGGAGCTCGCTGGTTCACGCGGTCGTTATCCGCGGTCTGGCACCGCGAACCGCGATTCTCTCCGAGCTCGACACGGGCAGCCCTCATCTACTGTCCGCACTGGAGCTGGCGCAGCAATACGCGACGCGGCTACGCGCCGCGCCGCGGGAGATCGAGGGCATCGTGGCCGCACTGGACGGCCGCTGGATAGAACCTGGCCTCGCCGGTGAGGCCTACCGCAATCCCGATGTGCTGCCGCCGGGTCGCTCCGTATACGGCTTTGACCCGGCGCAAATGCCAACGCTGGAGGCTGAGCGTGTCGGTATCAAGCTGGCCGAAGAGCTGGTCGCTACCCACCGTGAAAAACATGATGGTAGCTACCCGCAGGAAATGGCCCTGGTGCTGTGGTCTGGCGAAATTGCAAAATCGCAGGGTGTTAGCGAGGCGCAGGCGCTGCATCTGCTCGGCACGCGACCCGTTCGCAATCTGCGCGGTGAGGTGGTTGACGTTGAGCTGATTCCCCGGGAGGAACTGGGGCGTCCGCGTGTCGACGTCCTTGTCACGACCAGCGGTACCTACCGCGACCAGTTTCAGGAGAAAGCGGAGTTGATAGCCCGAGCTGCAGCATTGGCTGCGCGCAGCCCCGAGGCAGACAATCCGGTGCGGGTTTCGACCGAGGAGTCGCTGGCAGAGCTGGAGAGTTCCGGTGTTGCCGCCGAGCGCGCGCGTCGCCTGTCAGTGGCGCGCGTCTTTTCACCCGCCCCCGGCGCTTACTCACCCAGCATTCAGTTTCTGGCGAAGTCAGGCGATCAGCGTGGTGATGATGGGAAAATGGCTGGCCTGTTTACTGCGCGCATGAGCCATGCCTACGGCAATGGCCTCTACGGTGAGCCTGCCGAAGCCTCCTTCCTGCGACGGCTCGTCCGCCTCGACGGGGCGGTAATGCCGCGTTCAAGCGATGTCAACGGCATGCTTGATCATCCCATGGTGGCGGCGTTTCTCGGCGGCCTTAATCTTGCGGCCCGCAATGAAACGGGCCGTGACATTGACCTCTACGTGAGCAACCAGCGCGAGATGGGTGAGTCGCAGATCGAGAGTGCGCGGGGAATGCTGCAAAGGGAGCTGCGCAGTCGCTACTTCAACCCGGCGTGGCTGCGCGAGAACCAGCAGCACGGCTATGACGGTGCGCGCAACTTCATGTTCATGACCGACCATC
>JAWLGG010000057.1:0-10874 GCA_041685155.1 Chromatocurvus sp. | reverse complement strand
CCGCTTGACTGGTTGGCCCTGAATGCTGCCTGGACCCGCACCCATGCGCGCTTTCGCAGCGACCAGGGCGGCGGGCGCCGCATACCCGGGGCTGTGGGCGAGACATTCACCTTCGGCGCCAATGCCCTGTGGCAGAACGGCCTGAGCGCCAGCGCGAGGCTGCGCTACCTGGGGGAAGCCCCACTTGTGGAGGACAACAGCGTCCGCTCCGACACAAGCTGGCTCCTCAACGCCGGTATCGCATACCGCATCAACGCCCTCCACGTGCGCCTGGACGTGTTCAATGTCCTGGATTCAGATGCCGACGATATCGCGTACTACTACACCTCGCGCCTGCCGGGTGAGCCCGCGGGTGGGGTGGAAGATACGCACTTCCATCCCCTTGAGCCACGTGCTGTCCGCGCATCCATCGCCTGGCACTTCGGCACCTGACGCCAGGCGTCAGGCGTGGTGGTGCCTTGGCATACCATGCTCGATACGGTCCACCAGGTCGGGATCGTTGTATACGTCCTCGACGGCACGCCAGACGTCGTCGCGCCCGTCGTAGCACTTGATGTCGCCCTTGCCGATGTCGTAGACCCAGCCGTGCAGCTGCGTCTTGCCGGTGGCGACTGCGGCGGCCACGGACGGGTGGGTCATGAGGTGCCTGAGCTGCAACACCACGTTCTCCTGTGTGAGTTCGGCCAGGTGCTCCGCTTCGAGACCGCCATGGCGCGCCCTGACGGCTGCAACCGCTGCCTGCGTGTGTGCCAGCCAGTCGCTGACGTGGGGCAGGGACGTGAGGCTCTCCGGATTCATCGCACCCTTGACCGCGCCGCAGTCAGTGTGACCGCAAACGACAACGTGCTTCACGCCAAGCGCGGAAACCGCGAACTCGATGGACGCGGTGGTGCCCCCGGCATAGCGCTCATGCGGCGGCACGATGTTGCCCGCGTTGCGGCAGATGAACAGCTCGCCGGGCACCGTCTGTGTAATCAGGTTGGGGTCGATCCGTGAGTCGGCGCAGGTGATGAACAGAATCCGCGGATCCTGGCCGACGGCCAGCTCCGAGAACAGCGCTTTCTTCGCCGGAAATACCTCATCCTTGAACTTGCATACGCCTTCGAGAAGTTTCTTCATTGTCACTCCAGTGCGGTGATATGGATGGAACCTCCCCTCCCGGACCCAGTATAACCCCCCGCGCCCCGTCCTGCCCAACCCGGCCCGGTGCGCCAACGCGTGATCGAGTCGTCAAACCGCGGTGCCCGACTGTCAAGGCCGTTGCCGCTGCTATATCCTTTTCCCTGTTTCCGCGTCCCGAGACCCGACAATCAGGCATGACGTCAACGCCTCACAGTGCTGCTCCCGTGCACGCCCGGCCTGCCCTCCTGCCGCACGTGCTGCTTTGTTTCACGCTGGTATCCACGTTGATGCACGCGGCCTCGGCTCTCGCGCTGCGCAGCGACCTCCTGCCGAGCCAGCACCTCACGGATCGCTACACCCGGAGCAGCGGGCTGCCCTCCGAGACGGTATGGCTCGCCAGGGAGGGTCCGCGAGGCTATTTGTGGCTTGGCACCAAGAACGGACTCGTTCGCTTCGACGGCCTCAGCTTCGAGACATTCAATACGCAGACAGAGAGCGCATTTCGCTCCAATGATATCCGCGTCATCACCTGGGCCGAGGACGGCACCCAGTGGCTGGGTACCTACGGCGGCGGCGCCCTGTTCCGGACGGCGCAGGGCTGGCGCAGCATCGGCGCGGCCGAGGGCCTGGGCAGCGACACCGTCTACGACATACACATCGACGACGGTGGTGACGTGTGGATGGCGACCGGCGGCGGCGTCAGCCGCTATCGCGATGGCAGGATAGACACCTGGTCAGTCGAGCAGGGACTTGCCGACGAGCGGGTGTTCAAGATAGCGCCGGCCGCGGACGGCACCCTGTGGTTCAGCACCCTGACCAACGGACTGAGTCGCTTCGACGGCAATCGCTTCACCAGTTTTTCCGGCGAGGAATGGCTGGAGGCGCCGCAGGTGCACCTCCTGTTCCGCGATGCCCGGCTCGGACTGATTGCAGGCACCGTGACCGGCGCCATCTACCGCCTGGACGGCGAAGAGCCGCAGCGGCTGCAGCCGTCGCCACTGCGGCGGGCACTGCCCTTCGAGGACGCCCTGCGCGACAGCGATGGCAACCTCTGGCTGGGCACCTATGGCAAGGGCCTGTGGTTACTCAAGGTCAACGGCGAGCTCGTGGAGTTCCCGCTGGCAGACGGCATGCCCGACTACGTGTTCGATCTGCATGAAGATCAGGCGGGCAACGTCTGGGTGTCGACCACGGCCGGCCTCTACCGCCTGCGCGACAGCGACTTCCTGCCCTTCGGGCGTCCCGAGGGCGTCGCCGACTCGACCTACGTGGTGACCGGAACCGCGCAGGGACAGGTCTTTGCCGGGACCGAGACCGGGGGCCTCTACCGCATTGATGGCGAGACCGTCACACCCATCGACGAGTCGGACGGGCTGGTCTCAAAGAGCGTTTCCTCTGTGCTGGTTACCAACGACGGCAGCCTCTGGGTCGGGACCTTCGGCGGCGGCATCACCCGTTTCACGACCAGCGGCGTCACTCAACTGGACATGCAGGACGGCCTCAATAGCGATCACATCATCGCCCTGGAGGAGGACGCCAATGGCAATATCTGGATCGCGACCTCCCGGGGCCTGTACCGGTGGCGCGATGATGAACTCGCGCGCATACCGGTGGGCGAGGAAACCACCGATAACATGGTCCGGCACATCATGCAGGACCGCCGCGGCCGTCTCTGGTTCTCCACCAACAGCGGACTTCTGCTCCACGACGATGACCAGCGGCGCTGGTTCCGCGAGGAGAACGGCCTCGCCAGCAACCTGATCAGCGGCACCTATGAGGACGCCGATGGCGTGATCTGGATCGCCAGCCGCGAGGGCGGACTGGCGCGACTGAAGAACGGGCGGCTATTCCAGTTCACCCTCGCGCAGGGCCTGCCGCAGCTCTCGGTGCTGGCCATTCTCGAAGACAGCGCCGGGGACTTCTGGCTGAGCGGCTCCGGCGGTCTTGTGCGCGTCGCCAGGGCGGCGCTCAACGACGTCGCCAACGGCGACGCCGAGCGCTTCAGCGCGCGCCTGTTCGACGAATCGGACGGGCTGCGCTCGGCCCAGTTCATGGGCGGCTTCCAGCCCGCTGCCTACCGCGCCGGCGATGGCCAGCTGTGGTTTCCGACCAACCGCGGGGTTGTATCGATTGATCCAGCCGCGCCGACACCGGAGCCGCCCCCCCTGCGCCCTGTCATCGAGCGGATTCGCGTCAACGGGGAGACGGTTCCGCGTGCCGACACCATCGCGCTGCCCGCAGACTTCCGCTCCCTCGAGATCGATTACACTGCACCGCAGCTCAGCGATGCCGGCGCCATCACCTTCCGCTACCGGCTGACAGGTGCAAACACAGGCTGGCAGAAGGTCGGCGCCCGGCGCACCGCCTACTTCACATCACTGCCGCCGGGGGACAGCACATTTACCGTGCAGGCCTCACATGGTGAATATCGCAACAACTTTGCGGCCTCCGATGCCGCGCGACTGATCCTGCACCGTGACCTGCTCTGGTACCAGACCTGGTGGGCAAAGGTGCTCGGCGGCGTGCTGCTCTGTGCCGCCTTCCTCGCCATCTACCGCTTTGCCGAGCACAAGACGCGCCAGCGCGAGCGGCAGCTCGAAACCCTGGTCAACCGGCGCACCGAGGAACTGCAGGCCGCGCTGTCCACGGTGGAGCAGCTGTCGCGGACCGATGGCCTGACCGGTGTCGCCAACCGACGCTACTTCGAGGAGCGGCTGGCCAGCGCCTGGAAGCAGGCTGAGCGATCCGGCGAGCCGCTGGGCATCATCATGCTGGATATCGACCGCTTCAAGCAGTACAACGATGCCGCCGGCCATCAGGCGGGAGACGACTGCCTGAAACGGATCGCCGCGTGCCTGCAGCAGGGCACCTTCCGCGACCAGGATCTGATCGCCCGCTACGGCGGCGAGGAGTTCATCATTCTGCTGCTTGGCGCGGATCGCGAGGCGGCCACCCGCATTGCCCTGCGCATCGTGGAGCGGGTGCGGGCACTCAAGGTGCGCCATCCGGACAGCGACATATCGCCCTACGTGACGGTAAGCCTGGGCTGTGCCACCGCCAGGACGGCAGAGGTGGCGAATGCGGAAGCGCTCATAGAGCGCGCCGATCGGGCCCTGTACCGGGCGAAGAATGCCGGGCGGGACCAGATCAAGCTGTCTGGGGACGGAACTGACGCATGACGTGATCGACCCGCGCCGCGGGATCGCGGAAGCGACGGTCATCCAGGGATTCGATATGCCGCAGACGTGGCACAAGACCCATGCCGTTGGCCATCTGTATCGTCAGGCCGGGGCGCGCATTCAGTTCCAGCAGCTGCGGTCCCCGGCTCTTGTCCAGCACCAGGTCCGTACCGATATAGCCGAGCCCGGTCATCTCGTAGCAGCGGGCCGACAGCAGGAGCAGTTCGCGCCAGTTTTCGATGCGAATGGCATCCAGCGGCTTTCCGGTATCCGGGTGCAGGAGAATGGCGCGGTTGAACTGCACCGCTTTCAGGCACCTGCCCGCGTCCAGCGACAGCCCGACACCGACGGCGCCCTGGTGCAGGTTGGCCTTGCCATCCGAGGCGTGGGTCGCCAGTCGCAGCATCGCCATGACGGGAAAACCCTTGAAGACGATGACGCGGATATCCGGAACACCTTCGTGGGAATAGCCGGCGAATACCGGATCGAACTCGATCAGGTCCTCGATAATGGCGACATCCGGCGTGCCGCCGAGAGAGTAGAGGCCGGCCAGCGTGTCCGACAGGTGCCGGCGAATGGCGTCGATACCCACCCGCGTGCCGGAGCTCTTGACGAAGTCATCGCCGTCACGCCCGGTAATCACCCATATCCCCTTGCCGCCGGAGCCCTTGGAGGGCTTGATGGCAAATCCGGGCAGTGCATCCAGCCTGGCGCCGACGCGACGGATCTCGTGCTGCTGCTTCACCCTCATGCGCAGGGCCGGCGTGGCGATGCCGTAATCCTGCGTCAGTAGCTTGGTCTTGAGCTTGTCGTCCACCAGGGGGAACAAGCGGCGCTCATTGTAGCGCCCGATGAAGTCGACGTTGCGACTGTTCATCCCGAGCATGCCGAAGCGGCGCAGCTGTGGGACGCTGACCCAGCGTTTCAATCGAGATCTTCCTGAATGGCGCGGAACCGCCGCAGTTCGGACAGCTTGTAGCCCGTGTACTGCCCCATGGCCAGAATCAGCGCCAGCAGCACCAGGTTCAGCTCGGGGAAGTTGAAGCTCAGGTGCGACACGATGGGCAGGCGCATGAGCAGGTAGGCTATGACTGCAACCAGCAGGCTGCCGCCGCCCTGCACCATGACCTCGCGGGCACCCTCCTCCTCCCACAGTATAGACATGCGCTCGATGGTCCAGGCGATGATGATCATGGGGAAGAACGTGATGGTCATCCCGGTGCTGTAGCCGAGCTGGTAGCCGATGATGCTCAACGCCGAAATGATGAATATCACCAGCACGATCAGGGTCGCGATACGCGACACCAGCAGCAGGCTCAGCCGGCTGAGATAGCTGCGCATGACCAGGCCGATCAGCACCACAGAGACAAAGCTGAGCAGGCCGGGTACCAGCGAGGTCTGCAGGAAAGCCAGCGCGATCAGGACCGGCATGAAGGTGCCCGCCGTCTGCACACCGACCAGCACGCGCATGAAGACGACCACGGCGGCCCCGAGTGGCAACAGCAGCAGCATCTTGAACATGCTCTGCTCCTCGATGGGCAGGCTGTGGACACCCACCCGGTAGAAGACACTGTCGGTACGGCTGGTTCGGGCAAGCGTTGTTGCCGGCACCGACTGCCGGATCATGGAAAAGCTGACGCCGGACTGGCGACCGCCGAGCACATCCAGCAGGGACCGCCCCTGGCGGTGCCAGAGCAGCGTGTTCTCTGGAACACCCAGATCGCCGGTGGCGGGATCCACCAGCAGCCATTCATCGTCTTCAAAGACCTCGACCATCTGCTGCAGAGACTGTCGCCGCCGGGCGTCCTCGAGCTGCAGCGCCAGCACCCGCCGCGCCGGCACGCCGGCATCGTTGAGCAGCTTGCTCAGCAGATCGGCGGGGGACTGTGTCTGCGCCAGCAGCAGGGCGGCGTTCTGGTCGGCGGCGGACGAATCCATCAGCTTGACCAGCTCACGCGCCAGGCTGCGCGGCGTACTCGACGTCTGTCGTGCGCGCTCCAGCAGCTCCGCGGCAACGGAGCTCTGCAGTTCGCTCCAGAACACCTGCTCTGCCGCCGGCTCGGAGTCGACCTGAATATCCTGCGGGCGCTCGCGCGGGGTGAACTGGGCTGCGTAATACAGGGACTGGGTGCCGTTCGCCTCGCGTCGGGTCCACTCGATGCGCCGATCACCCTCGTCATCGACGAAGGCAAAGCCATAGCCGGGAGACGCCGACCGTTCGTCGCCGATATCGAAATGCTGCAGATTTTCCGGGATGGAAAGACTCGCCGTTACCGGATCGCCGTCGGCAATGAAATCGACACGCGCCTCGACCAGCCAGACCGAGCGCTCCACCCCCGGTGACCAGGGGACATCCGTCTCGAGGTGCCGCAGCACGGCAACCGCCAGGCCGACCGCCGCGATGACAGCGACGGCGAGCATGAACGGCAGATTACGTTTCATCGGCCGTCTTTCTGTCCCTGCCCTCGGGCAGCTTTGGCGGCGCGATATTGCTCTGACCGACGTCGACAATCATCAGGTCGCGCAGGATATTGCGTCCCACAAGCACCTGGAAATCCAGGTGGCTGCGGTTGCTCAGCGTGAACTCGGCCTCCTGGCGGATGTTGCCGATCACGATGCCGAGCTCTATCACCGCGC
Organism: Chromatocurvus sp.; assembly: GCA_041685155.1. GTDB lineage: Bacteria > Pseudomonadota > Gammaproteobacteria > Pseudomonadales > Halieaceae > Chromatocurvus. The sequence continues at coordinate 3,936 of JAWLGG010000057.1, read as the reverse complement.
GCCGCTCCGGCTTGTCAGCGCTGGACTGCAGAATGCGCACGAAGCGCGCGACCTCGCGCTCCATGTTGATGGCCTCGCCGTTCTCGGGATGGACGATATCGAAGCGCACCCAGGCATTGCCGTTGCGCTCGAACTCCTCGATATTGCGCGCGTCCAGGGATGCGGTTTCAGCGCCGGTGTCAATGCGCGCCGGCAGCGTCATCTGCAGCGGCTCGATCCAGACTTGCTCGCGCCGCCCCACCATGAGCTTGCGCGGCAGCTCGGCGAGCTGTGGCTCACAGGCCGGCGCCGACGTAGCTTCCGTCGCCACGCGATTCTGCTCGTTCATGCGCGATTCGACACGGCGCAGGGCGCCCTGCATGTCCGCCAGGGTGGCGTTCTGCGCAGTCAGCAGTACCGCGAATTCCTCGCGGGATTCCACCGCCGCCGCAAGACGTGTTTCACAGGCCGCATGCGCATTGCGCAGTTCAACCAGCGCCTCCGGTTCCGGCTCCTCCTCCTGCAGAACAGGCAGTGCCTCGCAAGCCGAGAGAGCGGTCGCGATGGCCAGCCACGCAACATGCTGCACTCGGCGACTGCGCAGACCACCCTGAAGGGATACCAAGGCATTTCTCCTCATTGACCGTGAAACCTTCAATATCCTGCACGATAATCCGTCGGAAATCACGGCGGCGCGGTAATCTTACCGGTAACGGCAAGCCATTCAGGCTAGGCAAGGGCCACCACGCGAACGCGCTGCTGCAGCTTCTTGGCCTCGTACATCGCCTCGTCGGCGCGGGCCAGGGCGGCATCCATGCTGTCGCCGACCTTAAGCTGGGTGACGCCGCAGGAAATCGAGACATCCAGCGGCTTGCCGTTGTCGTTGAAGCCGGCTTCGAGCACCTCTTCGCAGACACTGCGGGCGAGGACCTCGGCGCCCGGACAGTCCGTGTCCGGCGCCAGGATGATGAACTCGTCACCGCCGTAGCGACAGATAACGTCAGAGGCCCGGGACCGGGTCTGCAGGATATCCGCGACCTTGGTCAGCACGAGATCCCCCGCGCCGTGGCCATAGGTATCGTTGATTGCCTTGAACTTGTTGCAGTCGATAAAGACGATCGACAGAGCGGCACCGGACCGGCTCCAGCGGGCGTGGAACTCCGCTGCCCTCTCATCGTAGCCTGCGCGGTTATAGGCACCCGTCAGCGCATCCTTGATCGCGAGGTCGGACTTGTTGCGAATCTCGCTGCGCAGCTCATCCGCCTCCGACTCCAGGGTGGACAGCTTTTCCGTCAGTTCGCCGACGCGCTGCTGCGCTTCCTTGTACTGCTCGCGCTCCTCCGCGACGTGGCTGGCGAGACGCTCCGTGATCTTGGCGAGACTGGCCTCTATCAGATTGCTGACCAGTGCGGCATCGCCCGTGCGCACCGCACTGCCGATGTCTGAGACATCATCGCCGACGCGACTCTGCAGATCCTCCGAGCGCTCCACCGAGCGCATTCCCGACAGTGACACCTCGTTGACTACCTGCTCAAAGCCGTCAAGACGCTCACGCAGCGTGCCGAGGAAGTCCGAGGCCTGGTGTCGTTCCTGACGGATACGGGCATCAATGTTGTCGATTTCCAGCGTGACATTGCCCAGCAGCGCCTCGGCCTCGGCGAGGTTGGTAAGCTGGGCCAGCTCCTCGCGCAGGGACTGGCTGCGTAGCTGGTGACCGTTCATGACATCGATGTGATCCACGAGGCGCCGCAGCAGCGTGGAAAACAGCTTGATGAAGCGTTCGGTATCGGCATCGCCACGACGACCGAACAGCCCTCGCTTGCCGTTCTCGCCGCGCTCCCGTGCAGCCACCTCCTGCAGGGCCGCGGTCGCCGACGACAGGAGCGCGCCGAGCGCGCGCTGACGTTCGGCAATGGAGTTTCCGGTGGAAATCTTGCGCACCAGATCCGTCATGCGCCGGTGTTCCTCGGAGCGCAGCGGCATGGACTTGATCAGCTTGCCCAGGCCAGATACGTCGTGACTCTCTGGAAGCCTGCCGTCGACATCCGGCGAACTCCCGGTAGCGGCCATCACCTGCTTTGCCAGCTGGTCCGACAGATCGGCCAGAGAGAGACCATCTGCCCCGTCGCGCACCATGGTCCTCACCTGGTCGAGCAATCTGTCGACTTCTGCATCAACGCCTTCGGCCATACGCGTCAGGCGCAGGGACAGGCGGCCAAGCGCCTCTTCACGATTCATGGGGTCTGTTTTCCTTTCCAGAGCGTCTATTCAGGCCTTCTCATCGAGCTCGGTGTTCAAGCGATAAACAAAGGCAAGCACCTCAGCCACGGCAACATACAATGTTTCCGGGATTTCGTCACCCAGCGGCAGCGCGCACAGCAGCTCGGTCAGGGCCGCGTCCTGTACCAGGGGCACGCCGTTTTCACGGGCGACATCGCGGATACGCTCAGCGACGGCGTTTTCCCCGCTGGCCACGACGCGCGGGGCACCGCTACCCGTATAGCGAAGCGCAGCGGACTTGTCTCCCGATGGTCCGGCGCCCGGCATCAGGCGCGCCAGCTCTGCTGCGAAGCCGCCTCTGCGGTATCCGCGGCCGCGCCGTCGGTCGCGCTGCGCTGCGACCACGCCACTACCTGCAGGGAAGGCACGTCCAGCCCCACACTGCCCAGCGCGGCGACGAGTTCATCGCTGCGGGCCGCCAGCAGATCGCGCGTGCGGCTCTCGCCGGCGGCAAGCTCCACGGAAACCCTTTCTGCCTGGAGCTGCGTCGTCAGCAGCAGTGGACCGAGCTCCGGGAGGTCGAGCTCCAGCTCGACCCGCCAGCGGGGCCCCGCACTCTCCTCATCGGAGCCGTACCCGGTGCCGTCACGATCCACCCTGACCCGCATATTGCCGACGTGTTCGCCGAGCACAAAGGGCACATCGGCGATCCAGCCGCGGGGCCCGGCCGTCTCTCCGGGCTGCGACTGCAGCTGGTTCAGGGTAACTCCGGCGAGTACCAGTTCCAGGTCGCGCTGGGCATCGGCGAGCAGTGCGTTCCGCGCACCCGCAGGCGCATCACCCGCCGTGCGCTGCAGCGCCGCGTTGACCTGTGCCAGTACGCGCATCAACTGCGCCTTGACGTCGGCTTCTGCAGATTGCGGCACCCCGCCGCCGGACGCGGCCGCCTGCGCCAGCGTGGCCTCGAGAAAAGTACCGGAGGACAGGACGGCGCGCCGCAGCCCCGACGCGCTGAGCAGATCCGCGAGCCCGGGGAGCGACGCCAGCAGGCGCTGCGCGGGATTGCCACTGCCAGCGGGAAGAGCGGTCTTAAGCGCGCGCAGGGTAGCGGCAACGTCGGCGAGATTGCGCGCACCGGGGGCGCCTTCGGCGGAGAGCAGGCGCAACAGACCGCCGCTGGCGGCCGCGGTGGGCGACGCGACCGGCGCCGCCTGCGACCTGCCCGCTTCCTGCGCGGACTGCGCAACAATCCGCAGAACAACCTGCGGCTGCAGCTGCTTGACCTCAAGCAGCAGCTGCGTGCCCTGCTGTACCGGAATATCCGCGCGGGCCGTGATCTGCTGCCCCGCGACCCGCAGGACCAGATCACCACCGGGACGTTGCGCCGTGACCAGGGCGTTGAGCATCTGTCCGACCTGCCAGTTCTTCAGCCAGAGGCCAAAGTTCTTCTGGTCGACGCGCGCCGCCGTCAGCGCCAGCTGCATGTCTTCCAATGCACGTCTCCCTGAATCCAGCTCCGTAGCCAGATCATAACAGGGTCTGGCCCTGCGGGCCTGACCCTATAGTGGGGTCAGCCGGGGTCTGGCCCTTTGGGCCTGACCCCATAGTGGGGTCAGACCCGTAGGGTCAGACCCCGGCTTCGACAACCACCGAGCCCAGCTAGGCAACCGACCACGGGAGTGTATACACTACGATCGACAAAATGAGGCGGTGCAATGGATCTAGCAACTCTTCTTG
>JAWLGG010000534.1:0-2638 GCA_041685155.1 Chromatocurvus sp. | reverse complement strand
GGCGCTCACCACGCCTGTGGTCAGTGTGGTATCCAGCCCGAAGGGATTGCCGATCGCCAGTACCTTGCGCCCCACCGCGAGCTCGGACGAGTCGCCAAGAGGCAGGGTTACCAGCTCCTCCGGGGGGTCGAGCAGGCGCAGCACCGCGAGGTCTTTCTCCGGCGCCACGCCGATGACTTCGGCGCTGTACTCGCTGCGGTCCTGAAGGCTCACGGTCAGCTTCTGCGCGCCGGCGATCACGTGAAAGTTGGTGACAATGAGTCCGCTGCTGTCCCATACGAACCCGGTGCCGGAGCCGCGCGGGATCTCCTGGACATTGAGGTTGAACAGATTGCGTCGCAGCGTCGAACTGGTGACATTGACGACCGCGGGGCTGGCGGCGCTGAACACCTGCATGCTGTTGGTTTCGTCATCGGTGGCGAAATCGGCGTAGCCGGTCTGTGCCTCGCGGTCATCCGCGTCGGCCCCTGTTGAGCCCTGGCTCCCGGTGTCGCCGCTGCAGGCCACAGCAAACATGCACAGCACGAGGCTTGCGGCAATGCGGCCAGCTGTCAGCAAGGCGTAATTCATGGCACTCATCCCTGGCGGAAGATGTCGCGGAATTCCCGGATGCGACTGGCATTGGCGCCGAGATCGCTGACGCCGACACGAGACACGGAGCGCAGATCCACCATGGTGCCATCGGCGTTGCTGCGCACCCGGATCACGACATCGTCCATGAATCCCATGATAGTGGTGGTGTCGACGGCTTCGATCCTGCCGCGGTTGAGGTCGGCATTGAGGATATCCCAGCCGAGTTCCCTGGCGATCTGTTCGCTGCGCTGGAAGGTTTCGCGGATAGAGGTCTCCGAGACCAGCGTGTCGAGATCCGGATAGGCGGCGATCTGCTGCTCGATAACGTCGGCGTCGATTTCAAGCGGATTCGAGCGTTTACCGCGGGCCTCTACCACGGCCTCGGAAAAGCGCGGCGGATCGATCACGTCCGTGGTGATGTCGTGGATCGGCGGAACATCGCGGCCGGTCAGCACCAGGGCCAGCAGCAGGGCACCGGGCAGGGTGGCGGCGCCGAAACCCAGTACCGCACCGCGCTGTTCGCGAAACCAGGGCAGGACCAGCGCCACAACGAACCACAGCAGCAGGACGGCGCTGGCGGCACAGGCCAGTGCGTAGAGCATCAGTCCCTGCTGCCAGTTGCCCGAACGCACGCTGAGTACGGAAATCGGTATCAGGAGCAGCAGCGTGATGGCCAGGTAGCCCGGCCAGCGGATGGCGCGCGAGATAGCGTTCATGGGTTCCCCTTGAGTGCGCGTATGCGCTCTTCGAGTGGCGGATGTGAACTGAACAGACGGCCGATCCCCTGCTTCAGCTGCTCGCTGATGCCGAACGCCGTCAGTTCGCCCGGTAGATCCTTCTGCTGCGGCTGTTTCTGGCGCAGCCGATCCAGTGCGCCGATCATGGCAGCGCGGTCCGTGAGAGTCGCGGCAGCGGCGTCGGCCCGGAACTCCCGCCAGCGGGAGAACCTGAAGACGATCATGCTGGCGAGGAAGCCGAGAACGATTTCCGTAATGATCGTGACGACGAAGTAGCCGATACCGTAGCCGCGCTCAGTCTTGAACACCACGCGATCGACCGTGTGCCCGATGATGCGGGCAAAGAACATCACAAAGGTATTCACCACGCCCTGTATCAGCGTCAGCGTCACCATGTCACCGTTGGCAACGTGGCCGATCTCGTGGCCCATCACGGCGCGGACTTCTTCGCGGGGAAACTGTCGCAGCATGCCGGCGCTCACGGCGACCAGTGCCGCGTTGCGGTTCCAGCCGGTGGCGAAGGCGTTGGGTGACTCCAAAGGGAAAATAGCCACTTCCGGCATGCCGATGCCGGCCTTGCCGGCCAGTTCCCGCGTGGTCTCCAGCAGCCACTGCTCGTCGCGGTTACGCGGCTGCGCAATGACGTGGGCACCAGTGCTGCGCTTTGCCATCCATTTCGACAGCAGCAGCGAAATGAACGAGCCGCCGAAACCGAACAGGGCGCAGAAAACCAGCAGCGCCTGCAGGTTCAGGTCCACGCCGTTCTCCTCCAGCAGGCCCTGGAAGCCCAGCAGGTTGAAAATAGTGCCGACCAGTACCAGTACGGCAAGGTTGGTGGCGAGAAATAACACAATGCGCATGGGCATGGCTGTATCGATCCTGATGCAATGGGATTACGGTTTATGGGGCCTCGTCTGCCAGCTTCAAGCGCCCGGGTGCGACCTGTGGCTCACCGCGTTCACTGAGAGAGACAGAGAGGATTTCGCCGCGCAGGTCGACATCCCGGGCGCTGATCTCCACCAGCGTATTTACCGCTTCGTCGCGGTGCCGGTAGCGGGCCAGCTGTCTCGGGTCGCGCCCGTCATGCCACTCCTTCGACTTTCCCCAGTAACAGCCGTTCTGGTCCCGGATAACAAAAACCTCCGTCATGCTGCCTCCTGATCAGCTTTGTGCAAGCAGAAAATCCTTTGCTTCGTTGATTTTGGCGGCCAGATAGTCGCTGCCGCCGCGGTCGGGATGCAGTTTCTGCATCAGTTTTCGGTGGGCCGCGACAATGTCGTCCCGTGACGCATCGTCGCCGACACCGAGAATCTGCAGCGCCTCGCGCC
>JAWLGG010000056.1:0-10885 GCA_041685155.1 Chromatocurvus sp. | reverse complement strand
CATTGCCGAACTGGTGGGGATCGAGCATGCCGGTATCGGCACCGATGCCGACCTCGCGGGCTACGACGCCCTGCCGGAAGAGATCTACAAGCGCCTGAAAGGCGGCTACAAGTCCAGCTACTCCTTCCGTGACAGGCTGGACATCGAAGGCCTGGACCACCCGCGCAAGATGTACGACATCACCGAGGGCCTGATCCGCCGCGGCTACAGCGACACCGACATCCGCGGCGTCCTCGGCGAGAATTTCCGCCGCGCCCTGGGCAACATCTGGGTGGCCTGACGCCTGTCGGCGCCGCCCGCACCCCACGCCTGACAGGAGACCTCCGTGCGTGAACTGACCTGCATTGTCGAGCCCTGGTCGCTGAAGCGACCGTTTCACATCACCGGCTACACCTTCGAGGAGGTGGCAGTGCTGCACGTGAGCATCCGCGAGGGCGAGCACGTCGGTCACGGCGAGGCCAGCGGCGTGTACTACCTGCAGGAGACCGGCGACAGCCTGCTGACCCAGGCGGAAAGCCTGCGCAACGCCGTCAACCAGGGTGCCACGCGCGAGGACCTGCTGCAGCTGCTTCCCGCCGGCGGCGCACGCAATGCGCTGGACTGCGCGCTCTGGGACCTGGAGGGCAAGCAGGCCGGCCGCCGGGTGTGGTCACTGCTGGATATGGACGTACGCCCCGTTGTGACGGTGAATACCGTGGGCATCGGCTCACCGGCGGAAATGGCGGCCGTGGCCGGAGAGCTGGATACCAGCCACATCAAGGTCAAGCTGGATGGCGAGGCGCCGCTGGAGCGCATTCGCGCCGTCTGCGACGCGCGCCCGGACGCGACGATCGTCGTGGATGTGAATGCCGGATGGACCTTCGCGCAGCTGGCGGATCTGGCGCCGCGCTTCCGGGACCTCGGCATCGCCATGATCGAACAGCCCCTGCCCCGGGGCGGCGACGCCGAGCTGGAGGGCTACGACCCGCCCCTGCCCCTTTGTGCCGACGAGTCCTGCCTGGACTCCACGGAGTTCGAGCAGGCCGCGGCGCGCTACCAGATGATCAATATCAAGCTGGACAAGACCGGCGGCCTCACCGAGGCCCTGCGCCTGGCGACGCTCGCCCGGGAACGCGGCATAGAGCTGATGGTCGGCAACATGGTCGGCACCTCCCTGGCCATGGCGCCGGGCTTTGTCATCGCCCAGCTGTGCCGCTTTGTCGACCTGGACGGAGCGCTGTTCCTGACCCGGGACCGCGCGCATCCCATCACCTACAGCGGCGGCGTGGTCATGCCGCCCGACGCCGGACTCTGGGGATAAACACATGAGAGCTCTCACGAATCACGCACATCGGGCGCGCCTGTGCCCGTCACTTCTCGCCGCCGCCCTGGTGCTGCCCGCCCTGGGTGCCGCGGCCGCCACGGAACCTGAATCTGCCACCATCGACATCGTGGCCATCGACAGTGAGGCCATCGACAATACTGTCATGCGCACCATGGACGCGTTCGACGTGCCGGGCATGGCCGTGTCCGTCGTGCACAGGTGCGAGGTGGCATATGCGAAAGGGCATGGCATCCGCGATATACGCAATGACAAGCCGGTGACCGCGGGCACCCTGTTCCAGATCGCCTCGGTGTCCAAGGCCTTCACCGCCGCCAGCCTCGCCCTGCTGGTGGATGACGGCAGACTGGACTGGGACGACCCGGTCATCGACTACCTGCCCGAATTCCGCATGCACGATCCCTGGGTGACCCGGGAATTCACCGTGCGCGACCTGCTCACCCACCGCAGCGGCCTGCCGCTGGGCGCCGGCGATCTGCTCATGTTCCCCAAAGGCAATGCAACGCGGGACGAGATCATACACGCCCTGCGCTACCTCAAGCCGAGCAGCAGCTTCCGCTCGAAGTACGACTACGACAACCTGCTTTACATTGTTGCGGGTGAAGTCGTAGCCCGCGTTGCCGACACCTCCTTCGAGGATTTTCTCGAATCGCGCCTGTTGCGGCCACTGGGCATGTCCGCCTGCACCGCAAGCCATGAACGCCTGCCCCGCCGGACGGAAACGGCGACACCCCACCTGCTTATGGAGGGTGTACTCGAGGTCACCGAGGCCGGCACCACCGGCGTCGTGTCCGCCGCCGGCGGCATCAACTGCAGCGCCAACGGCATGGCGCAGTGGATGCGCCTGCTGCTGGCAGAGGGCATCGCGCCGTCCGGCGAGCGACTGATCAGCGAGGCCGCCTTTGCCGAGCTCACGCGCCCGGTCACCCTGATGCCGTCGCCCGCCTACCTGGTCGACAACGCGGGCAGCCACCTGAGCGCCTACGCCCTGGGCTGGAATGTCTCCACCTTCCACGGCGAGCTGATGCTGTCCCACGGCGGCGGCCTCTGGGGCATGACGACCTTTATCGCCCTGCTGCCGGAGCGCGGGCTCGCGGTCTTCGCCAGCAACAACGTCATGAGCGCCGCGCCGCGGGCCGTGGTCAACCAGATCCTGGTCGAGGCGTTGGCGGGCGATGGTGAGGAACCCGCGGCGGACTGGATCGCCATCGTCGCCGAGGCCGCCAGCCAGCGCAGTGCCTCTGCCGAGGAAGAGGTGGCCGCCGCCTCGGACGCCCGGGACGCCGACAGCACCCCCAGCCTGCCCCTGCCGCGCTATACCGGCACTTACCGCGACCCCTGGTACGGCGAGGTCACCATCACGCTGAAGGACGACGAAACCCTGTGGTTCGAGTCCTCGCGCAACGCGCCCCTGCAGGGTCCGCTGCAACACTTCCAGTACGACACCTTTGTCGCCCGCTGGACCGACCGGCAGCTGATGGCGGATGCCTACGTGTCCTTCACCCTGGACCCCGGCGGCGGCATCGAGCGTATCCGTATGCAGGCCGTATCGCCGGCGACGGATTTCTCCTATGACTTCCACGACCTCGACCTGCGCCCGCTTGACTGAGGCGACGCCCGCTCGATGAACTGGCGCGCCTATCTCCTGCCCGGGCTGATCTTCCAGTCCGTGATCGTCGGCGGGGGCTACGCCACCGGGCGCGAGCTGGTGGAGTTCTTCATGCCCTCGGGACCGGTGGGCGGCCTGCTCGGGCTTCTCGCCGCCGGCGCGGTGTTTGCCCTGGTCATGGGCAGTGCCTACGAGTTCGCCCGGGTGACCGGTGCCCACGACTACCGCACCTTCTGCAAGCGCCTGCTCGGGCCGGGCTGGCTGCTGTTCGAGGTAGCCTATCTCGCCCTGGTGGTACTGATTCTCGCCGTGGTCGGCTCGGCAGCGGGAGAGCTGGTGGCGGCGGTGACCGGCCTCGCCCCGGCCACCGGCACCCTGGGCATGATGCTGCTGGTCGGCCTGCTCACGTTCTATGGTTCCAGCGTGATACAGCGCGTGCTGGTGTTCTGGTCGGCGCTGCTCTACGCCACCTACCTGGCGCTGTTCGTGATGACCTTCATGCAGTACGGCGAGATCATCGGCGACACGCTGGCTGCGCCGGCGCCAGACGACGGCTGGCTGCTCAGTGGCGTGCGCTACGCCAGCTACAACATGAACCTGCCCGCGGTCCTGTTCTGCATGACCCTGCTCGCGACCCGGCGACAGGCGATTGGCGCCGGCATGGTCACCGGTGCGCTCGCGGTGATACCGGCGATGGTCTTCTATGTGGCAATGCTCTCGCACTACCCGGAGATCGGCGACGAGCCGGTACCGGCGCTGTACCTGATGGCTCAGCTGAACAGCCCCTGGATGGAGGGCCTGTTCCAGCTGGTGGTTTTCGGCACCTTCGTCGAGACCGGCGCGGGCCTGCTGCACGCCATCAACGAGCGTATCGACGTGCAGGTGCATGAGGGGGGACACCGCCTGCCGCGCTGGGCTCGCCCGGCGATCGCCGGCGCGCTGCTGCTGGCCTCCATCTACGGCGCCACCGCCATCGGCATCGTCGACCTGATCGCCCGCGGCTACGGGCTGCTGAGCTGGGTATTCATTGCTATCCTCATCCTGCCACTGCTGACCGTCGGCCTGTGGAAAATACACCGAAAAACCGCCTGAGGAGCCACCGTGGAACCGATACAGCTGCGACCGCCCTACCTGATCTTCCTCGGCGACGAGACGCGCAGGACCTACGGCAAGACCGGCCAGGGCATTGCCGACTGGCGCCGCGACCTGTGCGCCGGACAGCTGCGCCTGACGCCGGACACGCTGGACGTGGGCCTGCCCGATCTCAGCGTGGAAGACGCCATTGACGCGGGAGTCGGGTCGCTGCTGGTGGGTACCGCGCTTGTGGGAGGCAGCGTGTCGGCGGCGTGGATTGACACCCTGTGCCGCGCCGCCCGGGGCGGCATGGACATCGTCGCCGGCCTGCATTCGCGTCTGGACCGCATCCCGGAACTGGTGGCCGCAGCCGGGGAGGGCGGCGTGCGACTCATCGACGTGCGCACGCCCCCGACGGACCTGCCGGTGGGAACCGGCAGGAAACGCAGCGGCAGGCGCCTGCTGACCGTCGGCACCGACTGTGCGCTGGGCAAGAAATACACGGCGCTGCAGCTGGAGCGCGATCTGCGCGAGCGCGGCATCGATGCACAGTTCCGCGCCTCGGGCCAGACCGGGATCATGATCGCGGGCAGCGGCGTACCCATCGACTGTGTGGTGGCGGACTTCATCTCTGGCGCGGCAGAGATCCTGTCACCGGACAACGATGACGATCACTGGGACATCATCGAGGGCCAGGGCGGTATCTTCCACCCGGGCTACGCCGCCGTGACCCACGGCCTGCTGATCGGCTCACAGCCGGATGCCTTCGTGGTCTGCCACGAGGCGAAAAGGAACAGCCTGAGCGGCTGGCCGCACATCCCCGTACCCACCATCGCTGAGGTCATCGAGCGGACCGTCGCCATCGGCCGGCTGACCAATCCGGCCATACGCTGCGTCGGCATCAGCGTGAATACGTCGACCCTGGCCGATACCGGGCGCGACGGGTATCTGCAGGGACTGTCCGATCGCTACGGGCTGCCGTGTGTGGATCCGATGGTGACGGGGACTGCCGCGCTGCTTATGGGTTGGGAGCAGCCGGGTGCCATCCCCAAGGGATAGGTGCGTGCCTACGCGGGCAGCGGCAGGCGCCCCGCCACAAGAAAGTCATCCAGCGCAAATCGGTGTACGTCCGGGTCACGCCGCTGCCGAAACGCCACCACGCCTGCCCGCAGGTCACAGAACCAGTCGCTGCTTGTTTCCGGACGCCGACTCGCGAGTGCCTGTGGCGAGAACAGCCCGCCACAAAGCCCATCGCCGACGTCCCGGGCCGACGGGTATTCGAAACCCTCGACGCCGGCCGCCCGCATGGCAGCGCCCAATGCCTGTGTCCGGGAATAGTTTACCGGGTCCGCAATGGCCGCCCGCGCTGCGTCGAAAGGGGCCGCCTGCAGCTGCACTCCGTGCCGGCACCGGTAGCGAACCGTAAACAGTGTGTGTTGACTGCGCAGGGCATCCCGCGGTGGCGTGCCACGCATGGAGTACCAGAAGACAAAGCGGTAGAAGGCTGACTCGGCGAGCGCCGTCTGGCGGGACAGGCCACCGTAGAAGATGCCCCGCTCGTGGGCACGTCCGAAGCGCGAGCCCCAGCGCAGCGGCGGATAGCGAAACGGCGTGATGAGCAGATAGTGATACCCCGACGTTCCTTCAGGCGCGGGCGGCTTGGCATCGTCGAGCATGGACTCGAGGAGCGCCTGCTCCTCCAGCGTATCGACGTAGGTCAGGGTAGCGACCTGCTCCTGGCTCTCGACCAGCCGGTGGAGCTCACCGGACAGTGGCCTGACATGCGCCGTGCCCTGATACCGCGACCAGATCGTCACAGCTTGCCGCGGATGCCATCGACAAAGGTGAGCACCGACACCAGCCCCTGAATCGTCGTGATCTGCTCTACCGGCACGCCCCCTGTCACCTCGTTCTCGCTGCGCATGAAGTGCTGCATCCAGCTGCTGTCACCGCCCGTGAGAGCATAGAGCGCCCGCGCCAGTCGGACGACGAGCAAGGCCAGCTCACCCTGCTTGGAGACGGGATCCAGCGCACCGTTTCCGCCCAGACGACTGACCGCTGTCCGATGCATGCCAAGAACAGCCCCAAGCTCAGACTGGTTCATACCAAGCTGTGTGGCTGCTCGCAGGACGGCCTTGGCCAGCACGGCATCCCGTGCAGGCACGGCACTCATTTCTGCCTGTCCTGATGCCAAGGCGGCTCTCCTGTGCAAAATTCACTTTACTTAGTATTTTGTGAAATTAGCACACCTTGCGAAAGAGCACAACATCAGGAATGACCTCGCGCGTCGACCGCGGAGTCCGGGATGCGCTGCAACTGGCTCCGCTTGCGCGCCCGTACATTGCAGAGACTATGGATCCGAAAAAGAAGGTGACGGATCATCTCCCCAGGGCGCCACCCAGAACAGCAACAGCATGCCGGGCACCGCGATGACCGCGCAGAACAGGAAAAAGGTCACCCAGCCCATGCTCTCCACCAGCACGCCGGTGCTGGCATTGGCAAAGGTGCGGGGCAGCGAGGCCAGCGCCGTGAACAGGGCGAACTGCGTGGCGGCAAAGGTGCGGCTGGTCTCGCGGGCGATGAATGCGGTAAAGGCCGCGGTGCCCATGCCGACGCCGAGGTACTCGAAGCTGATCACCAGCGCCAGCAGCCAGAGCACGTCGCCCTGCCGGGCGAGAATGGCAAAGCCGAGAATACTCACCACCTGGACCACACCGAACACCCAGAGCGCCCGATTGATGCCGAGGCGGATCATCACCAGTCCACCGAGCAGGCCACCGATGATCGCCGGCCACAGCGCCGCGTGCTTGGCGACCAGGCCGATCTCGGTCATGCTGAAACCCATGTCCAGATAGAACGGCGTCGCCAGGGCGGTGGCCATGTTGTCGCCGATCTTGTACATCACCATAAAACCGAGCACCAGCAGAACGCCGTGCCAGCCGCGTCGGGACAGGTACTCGGCAAAGGGTGCGACCACGGAATCGCGGATGCTCAGCTTCTTCGGCGGCGCGCTCTCCGGTTCCCCCACCGCCAGGGTCATGGCGATGCCCACGCCCATGAAGGCCGCCGTCACCAGGAAGACCGTCTTCCAGGGTAGCGTGTCTGCGAGAATCAGCGACAGCGATCCCGGCACCAGGCTGGAGATGCGGTAGGCCTGCACATGGATGGCGTTGCCCAGGCCCAGTTCATTGTCCGGCAGGATCTCCCGGCGAAAGGCATCGATAGCGACATCCTGGCTGGCACTGAAGAAGGCCACCGCCAGGGCAAAGACGGCGACCAGGCCCGTACTCTGCGCCGGCTGCAGAAACCCCATGCTGCCGATCGCCAGCACCAGCGCCAGCTGCGACAGCATGAGCCAGCCGCGGCGCCGACCCATGCCGATGGGGGCGAAGCGGTCCAGCAGCGGCGCCCAGACAAATTTCCAGGTGTAGGGCATGCCGACCAGGGCGAACAGGCCGATCTCGGCCAGCGAGACACCCTGGTCACGCAGCCACGCCGGGACCAGCTGGATCAGCACATACAGGGGCATTCCCGAGGCCAGGCCGGTGAAGACACAGATCAGCATGCGCCGGTTGAATACCGCGCGCTGCCAGGGCAGCCGGGCAGTCGCCGGCAGGTCTTCAGAATGCGTCATTGGTCCTCGTCACCATCCAGCGCGTCCGACGACAGGTGTTGCCAGCGGGAGCGCACTGTGAGGATCTGGATGGGATCGCGCGAGCTGTAGATGATCCGATAGTTACCCAGAATGACTTCCCGGATTCGAGAGACCCCAACTTCAGGGACGACTCTGCCACTCAGCGGAAAATCGGCCAGACGCTCCACGGCGGCAAAGACATCCGTCAACCAATCATCTGCCGCAGCGGGATTATCCAAAGCGATATAGCTGACGATGTCCTGCAGACGGTCGAGCGCCAGTGGCGACCAGCTTATCTGCATTGTTCAAGGTGCTGCTGCATCCTTGCCCGGGCGTCCGCGTGGGTAATGCCCTCGCCCGCCGCGAATTGCTCTTCGGCGCGGTAAATATCCTCGAGGATCTCCAGCCGCTCCTGCATGCGTTCGTACTCACCGGCAGCGACAAGGACAGCAACACCCCGGCCACGCTGTGTCAGTACCATAGGACGGCGCGTTTCATGCACCTGCTTGACAAAGCCCGCGACACCCGCCCGAAACTCGGACAGTGGGCGAATATCCTGATCAACCTTCATTCTCGCCATCACCACCTCCGACCGCATTTAAGTACTTTTTTCTGTACGCTTTATAGTACGCCTACTAAGAATAAAAGCCAGCCGTTTCCTCCAGCCTCTTCTCCCGCCGACGCAGCGCCGCCCGGTACAGGGACACGTCGGCGGCGTGATGGCGCTCAATTCGTTCCCGAAGCTCGGGGTCATCCACGTAGCGCGCCCGCGCTGCGGGATTGGCGTTTTCCGCCTCCGGGGAGGACGCCAGCGGTAGTGCTGTCAGGCCGAGGACATGCCGTGCGAAGTGTTCCGAGTCCGTCGCGTAGTGCTCGGTGATGCCGACGAAGTCGAACCGGGCGAGGGGCACGCCCCAGAGAAACTGCCGGTACACATTGCGAAGTTCCAGCCCCAGGCAGAAGCGCTCCAGGGACCAGTTCTCATCCATCATGCGGTGGTGCAGGGAGCCGGCGGTCCCGGCATCATAGCTGCGGCGCCAGTAGTGGTAGTGGGAGGCCAGGCGCTCCACCGGGTCGCGCAGCCACGCAACGCGTCGCCAGTCCGGGCCACCGCTCCACAGACTGTACTTGATGGCGAGGAAGTGCCCGTGGATGGCATCCACACCCTGCAGACGGCGGGGCCGCAGCGCCAGGCCGATGCCGGAGCGGACGGCGTGCAGCCGACGCTCCGCCACCGCGTCATGCAGCGGACGGTCGCCGTAATCATCGCGCAGGCGGTCGCCGTAATGGGCCTGCAGCAGGGCGCGGAAACTGGTGCCGGCGGTTTTCGGCAGGTGCAGGGAGATCAGCACTCTGAAGCCAGGAACCCGGCGAACAGGGCCGCCACTGCCTCCCAGTCGACAGACTGCGGTGTCTCGGGATACACCGAGAAGTTCTCGTGGAAAAGCCGGTCGCGCTCAAACCAGCGCGCCGCGACACGGGAATTGGCTGCGGCAAAGGCCGTGTAGAAGGCCCGGGCCTCCTCCCGGAGAGGGAGTTGCCCGCGATCGCCCCCAGGCTGCGTATGCAGGTAACGCACCAGAGCCTGACGATTGCGTCGGTGATGATCACGGGCAGCGACATCCTGGCCACCGCACATCTCGTTGTATCGCCGAAGCGCCGCCTGTGCTGCGAGGCACAGCGCAGGATTGGCCGCCTCGGGCATGCGCGCATCCGGCGTTCCCAGACCGGCCACCCGGAAAAAATCCAGCACGACGTCACCCGCCACAAGACTGTCGGCCTGGTAGAGCCGCGGCGCCACGCTACTGGGACCAAACGCGTCGCTCCAGCGATCAAGAAGCGCCTCGAAGTCGAAGTAAGGTGGCAGGCTCCCCTGCCGGCGTCGCACATTGCGCAGCGGCAGTATCTCCGGCGGGACGAAGCCGGCACGCAATTTCTCGCTGTAAAAACTCAGCGCCATCTCGTCCTGCCGCCGCAGGTAGCAAAGCACGGACACCTCAGTGAAAAGCGGATGGAGAAACGCGGCAAGTCGCGCCACACTGGCAGGCTCCAGCAGCCGCGAATGAAAGTGCTCTGAGGACACGACAAACACATCGGCGCGGGCTCTTGCCGCCTCTGCTTCCGCGGCAAAGGCCTCGAGCAGCCGCTCCCGCCAGACGTCTCTCACGTCTCTATCCACGAGCTTGCGTGCGCGCAGGAAGTCGTCGTGAAAATCATCCGGCATGAATGCGGCGACCAATGCACGGTGATTGCCCTGACCGGCGGATTCACACAGATGTGCGCCCCCCTCGGCCATCACCGCCCGATTCGCCAGCAGGTGCTGCTGAATGGCAGTGGACCCGGTTTTCTCCGTACCAATATGCAGGATCAGTCTCACTGGCGCGGCTGCCTTTCCGTGTGATCGGCTTTACCAGGTGCCGGCGCGAAACGCTCGCGCGGGTAGAATCCCTTGTCAAAAATCCACTGGTACTTGCGATAGATGGCCTGTTCCAGCCAGGCATCCATCACCTCGCGGTAGTCGAGGTCGTGACTCCGGTTCAGCTCGGGCACCTTTAGGGGCCTGGCCAGACTATCGCCACAGGTCAGCGCCAGTGTCGCTGCGTAGGCTTCCTGACGCACGATGCGCAGGTTATCAGGCACCGCGCAGTCCAGCGTGTAATAGTCGCGAAAATCGAACCACCAGCGCGAGCCGGCGACGAACGCCTTGTAGTCCCCGGCAAGTGCCAGCGCCTGTGCTGGCCCCCTGTCCCAGGCATGACCCTTGCGCAGGTAATGGAAGCGTGAGAGTTCCATGGCATAGGGGTTGCGCACCATCACCAGGACGTGACGAAAGCTCGCGACCCTATGCGGCAATCCAGCTTCCTCGAACCAGGCGTCGGCGGTGGCGAGATCCTGGTGCCGCCGTCCGCTCATGACCGTTACGCCGGGGCCGGCGTCACCGGCGTGGCCCGACTGCACCGCGTGGATCACCGGCGGTTTCAGGCTCGCCATCAGCGCTCCGCTGATGGCCATCCCCGCGGTCTTGGGGACGTGCAGGAACAGCAGGTCGTCGTTAAAGACCACCGCCTGAACCCCGGTGTTTGTCGGCTGATTGCATGGTGTGAGTACGCGGCCCTGATGAAGCCACGCATGGTAACACTAGTGCTCTTTCAAGGTGAAAATGACGTATTCAGTGGGTTTGTCAGCGCCCCTGGCAAGGCGCGTCCCGCAGGCAATGGCCGTCGCCCTTGCCAAGTGGCGCAACGCC
>JAWLGG010000533.1:0-2642 GCA_041685155.1 Chromatocurvus sp. | reverse complement strand
TATACAGGCACGAGGTCATCGCCTCAGCCGGCTCCCGGTGCCGGCATGGCATTGGCGACCCGCAGTGCGCTGGCGACGCCGTCCTCGTGGAATCCGTTGCCCCAGTAGGCGCCGCAGTACCACGTGCGCCTGACGCCGTTCACCTCGTCCCAGCGCTGCTGGGCGGCAATGCCCTCGCGGGAGAACACGGGGTGATCGTAGCGGAAGCGCCCGAGGACCTTGTTCGGGTTGATGGCGCTGCTGTGGTTGAGGGTCACGCAGAAAGTCTCCGGGGCGGTGATGCCCTGCAGTATGTTCATGTTGTAGGTAACGATAGCACGGCCCTCGTCGACGCCGAGGCGGTAGTTCCAGCTGGACCAGGTCACGCGCCGCGTCGGCAGCAGACGGGTGTCCGTGTGCAGCACCACCTCGTTGGCCTGGTAGGGCAGTGCGCCGAGGACCTCGCGCTCCTCTGCCGAGGCGTCGCCAAGCATTGCCAGTGCCTGGTCCGAGTGGGTGGCGATCACTACCTGGTCGAAGGTCCTCGCTTCGCCCGCGGCAAAGCTCAGCGTCACGGCCTCATCCCTTCGGTGCACGCCGGTGACCGCATTCCCTGTGTGAATCCGGCTCTCGAAGCGCTGGCACAGGGGCCGCAGGTACTCCCGCGAGCCCCCCTCGATCACCCGCCACTGCGGCCGGTCGGTAATCGACAGCAGACCGTGGTTGCGGAAGAAGCGCAGGAAGAATTCCAGCGGGAACGCCTCGATGGAGCGCCAGTCCGCCGACCAGATCGCAGACGCCATGGGCACCAGGTAGTCGCGGCGGAAGCCCTCGCTGTAGCCGTTCTCGAGCAGGTAGTCGCCGAGCGTGGCGTCCGGCGGGACGGTACCGGACTCGAGGTCGCGCACGGCGGCACGGTTGAAGCGCAGGATATCCCGGACCATGGCCAGGAAGCGCGGTGACACGAGGTTGCGCTTCTGGGCGAACAGGGCGGCAAGGCCACTGCCGGCGTATTCGAGCCCGGTGTCGCGATCGTGCACGCTGAAGCCCATGGTCGTGGGCTTGCTGCTGACCCCGAGCTCATCCATCAGGGCGATGAAGCCCGGGTAGGTCCAGTCATTGAAGACGATGAAGCCGGTGTCGATGGCGTAGCGGCGCGTACCCAGCTCGACGTCCACCGTGGCGGTGTGACCGCCTGTCTGCCGGTTGGCCTCGAACACGTGGACGCGGTGCTCCTCGCTCAGGTAGTGAGCGCACGCCAACCCCGAGATGCCAGATCCTATTACGGCGATTTCCAACTGTTGTTCTCTCCAGGGCCGGGGTCGTTGTTCTGCCAGACAGGCGCATTGCCACCACGGGAGGTACGCCCCGGGGAAGCCGCTGGATCATTCGCCCGACGCCGATTGATCCGGTGCCGCCTGTGCGGCGTAAGGATAGCGTGTCATTATGCAGGAGTGCAGCGGTAGTGCAGGCTGTGGAGAGGAGACAGAACGTGTGGACCGCACCGACCGGACGGCGCACAGATGAATGGAGCGAGTGCCTGACGCAGATCGCAGAGCATCAGGACCGCGCTGCGTTCACGCGGCTGTTCCGGCATTTCGCGCCGCTGATCAAGGCCTTCGCCCTGTCCGGGTCGACCATGTCCGCGACCCATGCCGACGAGCTCGTCCAGGAGGTCATGCTCAAGGTGTGGCAGAAGGCCGGCGCCTTCAACCCGGAAAAGGCAGCGGCCAGCACGTGGGTATATACCATCGCGCGCAACTGCCGCACCGACATGTTCCGCCGGCTGCAGAAGTTCGACACGCCCCTGGCGGCGGAGGACTTCAGCCCCGAGCAGGACGCTGAAGAGCCGTTTGCGCTGCTGCAGTCCAAACGCAGTGGCGAACGTATAAGAGAAATGATGGCAGATTTACCGGCTGACCAGACACAGATTCTGGCCAAGGTGTACATGGAGGGTAAATCCCACGCCGAGGCCGCAGCCGAGCTCGACCTGCCACTGGGAACAGTCAAGTCGCGCGTGCGACTGGCTATCCAGAAGCTGCAGGTTCAATTCGAGAGGGCATAAGCGATATGGCTACTTTTCATCCCCAGCTGGAGTTGCTCACGGAATATGCGGCAGGCTCTTTGTCTGTTGCACAGTCCGCCTGTGTTGCAGCGCATCTCAACTATTGCGGGGAATGCCGCCACAGCGTGACGCAGCTGCAGAACATCGGCGCCGCGCTGTTCGAGTCGAATGACCCGGCACCGGTGGGCGATGCCCTGCTCAACCGCGTACTCGCACGGCTCGACGAGGACGCCCCGCTGCACTACGCCAGCGCCACCGAGGGGTCGGACAGCAACGCCACGCCGGCGCTGCTGCAGCGCCTGATGCAGGGTGATTTTTCCGATCTGCCGTGGCGCAAGATCACCGAGGCGCTGCGCATCACCCGGCTGCAGACCGGCGATCCCAACTACGAGTTCGCCCTCTACCGCATCCGCGCAGGCGGCGTAATACCCGACCATGGGCACCGCGGCAATGAAATGACGCTGGTTCTGGAGGGTGGGTTCAGCGATGACCGGGGCACGTATCACCCGGGCGATTTCACCTTCCGCCGCAGCGACGATCATCATGCTCCCAGGGCGTTGGCGGAGCAGGACTGTATCTGCCTGGCGGTGCTCGATGC
>JAWLGG010000532.1:0-2647 GCA_041685155.1 Chromatocurvus sp. | reverse complement strand
ATGCGCTCGCGATAGGCCGTGAGCTGTCCCTGCATGCCATCGCACCAGTCGAGAATATCCGCGAGTTCGTAGGCCCCCATGCGCCGGTACATATGGGCGATGTCGCCGTAGAGCTGGTCCGCCAGACCGGCAATGGCATCCCGGCCGTGGCGGCCGAGCATGTCTTCCACGGTCTTCAGCGCCGGCGCGAGCGCGCGCTCGGCCTGCCTGAATGCCTCCACCGTTGTCGGATTATCGGGGTCGAGGGCAAAGCCGGCACGGAAGGCCGCTGCGGCACGCGCCAGAAGATCGCAGTCCTCGATGTCACGGATCAGGGCCGCATTGCGCGCGCACTCCTCGTGAATCGCGCCCTCGCGCAGGTGCAGGACGAGGGCAAGCGTCCCGCCCGGTGCCACCAGCTCCGCCGCG
This sequence comes from Chromatocurvus sp., assembly GCA_041685155.1. Taxonomy (GTDB): domain Bacteria; phylum Pseudomonadota; class Gammaproteobacteria; order Pseudomonadales; family Halieaceae; genus Chromatocurvus. Next base: position 2,239 of record JAWLGG010000532.1, on the reverse strand, counting down.
GCGAGGATCGCCTCCCTGCCCGCATATTCCACGCCGAACTGGCTGACCACCAGGTCCAGGCTGCGCGCGGCAAAGGGCGGGTGCAGGGCATCGGCGGCAACTGCCGGCGTGCCCGGCTCGCGCTGCAGCAGGTTGCGCAGCGCGCCCAGTGAGTAGTCGGCACAGATCAGGCGCCCGCCCTGGTGCCGGCGCGCGTGATCGGCCAGCGCACCGTTGCCGCAGGCAATATCCAGCGCCAGTGCGTCCGGCCGCGCCGTGAGAGTATCCGCGAATACGCTGTCCCAGTGCGCCCGCAACACCGGCTCGAGGGCACCGCCCTTGTCGTGGGCCGCGCTTTCCCGGGTACCGCGCCAGTAGGTGTCCCATGCCTGCGCCGGATGGCCCACCCCCGTGTCACTCCTCGCCATAGGAGGTCACCATCTCGAGGATGCGCGTGACCCAGTGCCGCTCCTCCTCCGAGAGCTCGGGGCGCCAGATATCCAACAGCAGCACCGTGCGCGCCCGGTCGCTGTCGTTCCAGGCCTCGTGCTCCACGCTGTCGTCGAAAATCAGCAGCTCGCCCTCGCGCCAGCCGCGCTGGTGGTTGCCCACCCGCAGCTCACCGCAGCCGGCAGGTACCACCAGCGGCAGATGACAGATCAGCCGCGTGTTGACCAGGCCGTGGTGCGGCGCGATCGTGCTGCCCGGCGCGAGGCGGGAAAACAGTACGGACGGGGTCTGACCGGGAATCCGGCACAGCGGCGCAGCGGCGAGCGCCTTGCCAACCGACGGGCAGCGCTCGCTGATCTCCGGCACCTCCTCCCCCGCCTGCCACACATAGCAGGCACTCCAGTCCATGCTGCCGAGGTTACCGCGGTCGTTCAGCTCCGGCCGCGTGTCGTCCGCCTCAAGATAGGGACGGAAGTGCTCCTCGGTCGTCAGCTTCTTGAGCTCCTCGCGGATGGCCCCGGTGTGCGACTCGACCTCCGCCACCCAGGCAAACTCCTCGCGCTCGTAGAAGGCGCGCTGCGGCAGGCCGGGAAAATAGAAGCGGGTGGGCTGCTGCAGCTGTATCGGCTTCTTGCCGCAGGCGATCTGCAGGGTTTCCATGATGCGGGGATGTTCGCGTCCGTCAAAGCCATCCTTCGCCAGGTTGTCGAACAGGAAGGCCTCGTAGTCGGCGCTGGAGCGCTCCAGCATGGACTGGGCGCGAGCCAGGCCCTGCATGACGTCCTGGGGGATCTGCTCCCTGGGCAGAGACGCCGCCACGCGGATCGCGCCCTGGTAGAAATTCAGGGCGGGGCGTGACTGACCCATGCGGTCAAGGTGGTCGCCCTTGAACAGCAGGGCGCGCAGATTGCGTGGCTCCAGCGCGAGCGCCTCGTTCACCGCCGCCAGAGCCGCGTCCGCGGAGCCCAGGTTGGCCCGGGCAAAGGCCAGGGCCAGCCAGGTTGACGCCGCCGCGCCGCCCGCGTCTGTCACCTGCGACAGCAGCGCCTCGGCCTGTCCGGCGTTGCCGGCGCGCAAGGCGGCGAGGCCATCGCGCAAGTGCTGCTCGGGGGTCATCGTCATGCGGTCGTCACCTCTGCCCGGGTAAAACCGCCATGATAACAAAGGGGGATAGCCGCAGGTCAGCGATCGGCGAGCAGCTCCAGCTTGTGCTGGTAGGCCTCGCGCTGGGGTGCCTCCGAAAGCGTCAGCGCGCGCTGCAGCGAGAGTCGCGCGGCGGCGGTATTGCCCAGCTCCAGTTCCGCCATGGCCAACAGGTCGTGGAAGCGACGGTCGCTGTCGTGCTGGCGGATCGCATCGGTCGCGTGGCGCTTCGCCACCACGGCATCCCCCGCGGCAAAGGCTTCCTGCGCCAGGTGGTAGAGATAGTAGGGGTTCTTGCGCCGGAACGCCCGCACCTGGTTCTCATAGTGGGCGGCAAGCTCAGGGCGATCGTGCCGCTCATACAGCCTGGCCAGGTTGCTCATCGCCACCGCCTCGCCGTCGCGGCTGACCGCCTCGCGCATCGCCGCCTCGGCGCGGGCGATGTGTCCCTCGCGCCGGTACAGGGTGCCGAGGTTGGTCCAGAAGTGCCCCGTGCGCGGCGCCAGCTCGATGGCGCGGCGGAAGTGCAGGAAGGACTGGCGCGGGTCATCGCGGGTCATCCAGTACACGCCCATGTTGTTGTGGTGGCGTGCCTCACCGGCGCTGTCGGTGAGCAGCCGGCGCGGGTAGTTGTGGTCGTAGTCCTCGAGGTTGAAATCGACGATCT
>JAWLGG010000531.1:0-2650 GCA_041685155.1 Chromatocurvus sp. | reverse complement strand
CTGCAGCTGAATGGTTACAAGATCAACAACCCCACGCTGCTCGCCCGCATCCCGCGTGACGAACTGGAGCAGCTGATGCTCGGCTATGGCTGGACGCCTCTTTTTGTGGAAGGCGATGATCCGACACGCATGCACCAGCAGATGGCCGCCGCCATGGACGAGTGCCTGACCCTGATCCGCTCCCACCAGCAGGCAGCGCGTGCCGCCGGCATGGCCACCCGCCCGCGTTGGCCGATGATAGTGCTGCGCTCGCCCAAGGGGTGGACCGGCCCCGCTGAAGTTGACGGCCACCGCGTGGAGGGCAGTTGGCGGGCTCACCAGGTGCCGCTTGCGGACGTGCAGGGCAACCCGGCGAACCTCCGTCAGCTGGAGCAGTGGCTGCGCAGCTACGGTCCGCAGGAACTGTTCGATGAAAGCGGTCGCCTTCGGGAAGATCTGCGTCGCCTCGCGCCGCAGGGCAAGCGGCGCATGGGCGCCAACCCGCATACCAATGGCGGCCTGCTGAAAAAGAACCTGCGGCTACCCGATTTCCGGTCCTACGCCGTACCCGTGGCAGAGCCGGGCCACGGCCGTGCCATGAACACCCGTCCCCTCGGCGCCATGCTGCGCGACACTATGGCCCGCAATCCGGACAATTTTCGTGTCTTCGGCCCGGACGAGACGACCTCGAACAAGCTGGACGCCATCTACGAAGTCAGTGGCAAGCTCTGGCTGGCCGGGCGGCTGCCGGCGGATGACGATGGCGGCGAGCTCGACCCGGACGGCAGGGTTCTGGAGATGCTGTCCGAGCATACCCTCGAGGGCTGGTTGGAAGGCTATGTCCTCACCGGTCGGCATGGTTTCTTTGCCACCTATGAGGCCTTCGCCCATGTCATAGACTCGATGTACAACCAGCACGCAAAGTGGCTGGATATATGCGAAGGCCTGGCCTGGCGCGCACCGATAGCCTCGATCAACCTGCTTATCACGTCCACGGTGTGGCGTCAGGACCACAATGGTTTCACCCACCAGGACCCGGGCTTTATCGATATCGTTGTGAACAAGAGCCCCGCCGTGACACGCGTTTACCTGCCCCCCGATGCCAACTGCCTGTTGTCGACAGCTGACCACTGCCTGCGCAGCCACAGCGATATCAACGTCATTGTCTGCGACAAGCAGAACCACCTGCAGTACATGGACATGGAATCCGCCATCCGCCACTGCACCAAGGGTATCGGCATCTGGGACTGGGCGAGCACAGATCAGGGTAGCGTGCCGGACGTGGTCATGGCCAGCTGTGGCGATATCGCCACCCAGGAGGCGCTGGCCGCGACCGCCCTGCTGCTCGAGCACTTCCCGGATCTCAAGCTGCGCTTTGTCAACGTCGTGGACCTGTTCCGCATAGCGCCTGAGGAAGAGCACCCGCACGGTCTCAGTAATCGCGATTTCGACAGCCTGTTTACCGTCGACAGACCTGTCATCTTCAATTTTCACGGCTATCCCTGGCTTATCCATCGGCTGGCGTACCGCCGGACCAACCACCGCAACCTGCACGTGCGGGGCTACAAGGAAAAGGGCGGCATCAACACGCCGCTCGACCTGGCTATGGAGAACAACGTGGATCGTTTCAGCCTCGCCATCGATGCTATTGACCGGGTGCCGCGCCTGCAGGCGGGCGGCGCCCATGCCAAGGAAAAGCTGCGCAACCTGAAGATCGACTGCCGCCACTACGCCCACCTACACGGGGTGGACATGCCGGAAATCAGTGGCTGGAGCTGGCCCGGGTTGCCGGAGTAGTCAGCGGGCAGACCTGCCGATGGCGTTGCCGGCTCAGTCGTCCAGACGGTTGCCGGTGGCTGGAGACGTTCTGCTGCCATCTATGGCACCCGCTCGTCGGGTCTCGCCCTCGACAAACTTCAGCCACTGTGTGGCGTGCTGTCGGGTGTGCTCGAACTCTGCCGCACGCGTAAACAGGCTGCCGGCCCTCTCGAGCTGTTCCATGCGCACTCTCGCCATACCGCGCAGCAGCCAGGCGTGGCCGGCTTCACGCAGGCCGCCTTTTTCCAGGGCCAGTGCGGCAGCGCGATCGGCAGGACTCCAGTCATTATTGTCCATGTGCAGATGCGCCAGGCGCAGGTAGAGTTCGCCGTTTTCTGACAGCTCGGCCGCACGCTGCAGGGGCTCGATAGCCCGTTCTGTCTCTGCGGCCATGTACCAGGCCTGTGACAGCAATTCCAGCGTGCGCTCCGTGGTGTCGAGAGAGCCGTCGGAAAGGGCACTCTCCAGAAGCGTGGCGGCCTTGTAGGGCAGCGCCTGCTCGAGGAAAAGATTTGCCAGCATCTGTATCTGCGCTGAATTCCGTACCCGCGCATCATCGGCAAGAGATTCCACCAGCGCCAGCTGCCGCTTGCTGTCCCCTAACTCGCCATTGAGTGCCGCCAGGTTCATGACATACTGCTCACGGGGGTAGTGGGTTGCCAGGTCGGCCACGGTGTCTCGCATGAGGCGGTAGTCGGACGTTTCATAGTACACCGATGACAGCATCGCCAGCCATTGCTCCGGCGGTACATTGCCCGTTGCGCGCTCCCGACTGACCGCATCCTCCAGTGGGACGCGCGCGTCTGCGTGCCGCTCCTGCCCCAGCAGCGCCGCAGCCAGGAGCACCTGATTG
>JAWLGG010000530.1:0-2653 GCA_041685155.1 Chromatocurvus sp. | reverse complement strand
GGGTCACTCTGCGCGAGCGCGTCGAGGACCTGCGGCACGTCGGCCCGCATTGACTGCGGCAGGTAGGGACAGTCGGTCCGCGGATAGGTGGTGGCCTTGTGCGTCTCGTACAGGGACTGCGCCGCCTGCAGCGTCGCCTGCGCGCCCATGCCCCAGCGTCGGGACGCTTCCTGCTGCAGCGTACCCAGATCCAGCGGCAACGGCGGCGCCTGCCGCACCCGGGTCGTCTCCACGCCGGACACGCGGGCCGCGCCGCCGGAAACACGCTGCGCCACCTGTCGGGCCGATGCCTCACTGATGCAGCGGCCCTCGCTGTCCGCCACCGGCGCCGGAGGCACCCACCGGGCCTGGAGCCGGCCGTTCGCGTACGCCAGCGTCACCCGCAGATCCCAGTAGGGCTGCGGCACGAACCCAGCGATCGCGCGGTCCCGGTCGACCACGAGGCGCAGGGTCGGGGTCTGCACGCGCCCGACCGACAGCACGCCGTCATGCCCGGCCGCGCGCCCAAGCACGGTGTACGCCCGGGTCAGGTTCATGCCCACGAGCCAATCTGCGCGGGCCCGACTCGTGGCCGCCCGGTACAACGGTTCCGTCTTTGCCCCCGGCCAAAGGTTCGATAGCGCCTTGCGCACGCTGGCCTCGTCCAGCGCCGAGAGCCACAGCCGCTGGACCGGGCCACGCCAGGCGCAGGCGTCAAGAACCTCGCGCGCGATCATCTCGCCCTCGCGGTCCGCGTCGGTCGCGATCACCACCTCGCGGGCCTGCTGCAGCAATCGCTGGATCACCGCGAACTGCTTGCGCGCGCTGGCCTTGACGGTCGATTGCCAGGTCGCGGGCACGATCGGCAGGCTCTCCAGCGACCAGCGCTTGTACTGCTCGCCATAGTGCTCCGGCGGCGCCTGCTCCAGCAGGTGCCCGAAACACCAGGTCACGGTCTCGGCCGCCCCTTCCAGGTAGCCGTCGCGCTTCGACTGCACACCGAGCACCCGCGCAATGTCGCGGGCCTGACTGGGCTTTTCCGCCAACCAGAGTCGCATGGCCAAAACCATCCAGGAGCCGAATCAGGCCGTCTGCTCGCGGGCGCGCACGGTCACCCCTTCGAGTTGCGCCAGCTCCAGGGCGAGGCGGTCCGCCGTCAAGCGCAGTTCGGTTCGTGGGCCGTCTTCGCTGTCCCAGCCATGCTCGCGGGCGCGGCCTTCGACCCGCACCCGCATGCCCTTGCGCAAGACCCTGGCGCAGGATTCCGCCAGTCGGCCCCAGGTCGTCACCGTGAGCCAGAAGCCGCCCTCTTCGGCGAAAGAGCCGTCCTCCTGGGGAACCCGACGGTCGAAATACACCCGCATGTCGGTGACCGAGCGCGACTCGCCGTCCACCTCGACCGTGCGCGTAACAGGCGCCGCGCCCAGATTGCCGGATCCGATAAACCGTGTGTTCATGGCAGTCTCCGCAACGATGTGTGGCTGCACACGATCACAGCACGCCAGGGGCGCGCGCACTAGGGAAAACGGTTTCTTACTGGCGACAGGGTTTTCGGCTCAGACGCCGAGGGGCAGATCCAAAATCACGCGTGGCCAGGAGCCGAGATGGGCCGCAGCAGCGTGTCCACGGAAACCCAGTTCAAGTCCCTTCCGGTCCCATCATCACCCATCAGGATGGACAGCTCATCTGTGAAACAGATTTCACCGTCATCAACATGGAACCCGAACGGAGGGTGGATCATGGCGTACTCGCAGTCCTCCGGATTGGTCACCTCGTCCACCATCTCGAACAGTTCATCCAGAGTGCGTGCGAAATAGACGCCCACGAAAGGTTGGCGTCCACGTTTCCTCGAGTTGCTGGGGGCCGCACGCCGAACAAAACAGGTGAACATCATCGCTCTCCCAGTGGCGCCCGCGCGGGGGCTCAAATCGGGAGAATACGCCCTAAACAGACGGCCTGCGGTTGCCGCGCCGGGGATCCCCCGCACGCCAATCCATGCAAACGTTGGCGGCGGACAGCCCTGCCGCCTCGCGCAGGAGCAGGAACACCAGTTCTTCAGGCAGAGCCAGCCTGACGCCTGACGCCATCAACTCATCGCCATCAAACTCGCGTGTCACCACTTCGCCGACATCAGCGATCGCGCAGACCTGAACAAAATACTGACCCAGCATGCGGTCGTACCCGATCACCGCGTGGGTCTCCCCGGCTTCCGGGTTCGCAATGTTCACGATGTGCCGGCTCATTCGTTGATCAAGCCTCGAACTCCTGCTGCCAGGACTCCAGGATCGCGACCACTTTCACGTAACGCCGCAGTCGGTCCGCGGTACAGGTGGCGATGCTGGCGTGCAGATTCATGGCCATCGCGCGGCGGTCATAGTCCAGCAGTCGCCGCTGTGCTGGACGCGGCAGATTCTCGATGACTCGCCGCCCCTGTTCCGAGGTCAGCGTGAACACGGATTGACCACCCGCCTTCGAGCCCCGCCCTCGTCGGCGCCAACGCAGCGCAAAGCCTCCAGCGTGTGCGTGGATGCGCAGCGTGATCGGCGGGTCGGTGAATTCTGCGTCGTACTCCCGCACCAGATCGTTCATGGCGGTCCGCCACTCTTCCCGGATCTGCTCCAGCTTGGCAAACCGCCGCCGCGCCTCCCCAATACTCGTCACGTCGTTTTGCATC
>JAWLGG010000055.1:0-10970 GCA_041685155.1 Chromatocurvus sp. | reverse complement strand
GAGCACGTCGGCGCGCTCGCCATGTCAGAGGCGAATTCCGGCTCCGACGTGGTGAGCATGCGGCTGTCCGCTCGGCGCGACGGCGACCACTATGTCCTCAACGGCACCAAGATGTGGATTACAAACGGACCGGACGCCGACGTCTATGTGATCTATGCCAAGACCGACCCCGCCGCCGGCTCCCGCGGCATCACCGCGTTTCTTGTGGAGCGCGACTTCCCGGGATTCTCCCGCTCACCCAAACTGGACAAGCTTGGCATGCGCGGCTCCAACACCTGTGAGCTGGTGTTCGAGGACTGCCGCGTCCCGGCGGAGAACGTCATGCGCAACGAGGGCGATGGAGTGCGCATTCTGATGTCCGGCCTCGACTACGAGCGCACCGTCCTGTCCGGCGGCCCTGTAGGCATCATGCAGGCCTGTATCGACGAGGTCCTGCCCTACCTGCACACCCGCCAGCAGTTCGGCAGGCCGATCGGCGAGTTCCAGCTGATGCAGGGCAAGCTGGCGGACATGTACGCCGATCTGAGCGCCTCGCGAGCCTATCTGTACGCCGTGGCGGCGGCCTGCGATCGCGGCGAGGAGACCCGCCAGGACTGCGCCGCGGTCATTCTATACACCGCAGAGAAGGCCACCCAGATGGCACTGCAGGCCATTCAGGCGCTGGGGGGCTACGGCTACACCAACGAGGCCAACGCCGGTCGCCTGCTGCGCGACGCCAAGCTGTACGAGATCGGCGCCGGCACATCGGAGATACGGCGCATGCTGATCGGCCGCGAACTGTTCACGGCTTCGGCATGAACCGGATCATCAGCAAGCTCGACCCCGGCTCGGATGAGGCCGCGCGCAACGCCGACGCCATGCAGCGCCAGGTCGACGACCTGCGCACCCTCGTCGCGAAAATCAGCCAGGGCGGTGGCGAAAAGGCACGGGAACGGCACACGTCCCGCGGTAAACTGCTGCCGCGGGAACGACTCGATGCCCTGCTCGACCCCGGCAGCCCATTCCTTGAGCTGTCGCAGCTGGCTGCCTACAAGGTCTACGACGACGCTGTGCCCTGCGCGGGACTGATCACCGGCATCGGCCGCGTCTGCGATACCGAGTGCATGATTTTCGTCAATGACGCCACGGTAAAGGGCGGTACCTACTACCCGCTGACGGTCAAGAAGCAGTCCCGCGCCCAGTTCATCGCCGAGGAGAACCACCTGCCCTGCCTGTACCTGGTCGACTCCGGTGGCGCCTATCTGCCCCTGCAGGACGAGGTGTTCCCGGATCGCGAGCATTTCGGGCGCGCGTTCTACAACCAGGCGCGCATGTCCGCCAAGGGTATCCCGCAGCTTGCCGCCGTGCTCGGCTCGTGCACGGCCGGTGGTGCCTACGTTCCCGCGATGGCCGACGAGTCCATTATCGTGCGCAATCAGGGCACCATTTTCCTCGGCGGCCCACCCCTGGTTAAGGCAGCGACAGGGGAGGTCGTGGATGCCGAGGAACTGGGGGGGGCCGACGTACACTGCCGTCAGTCAGGCGTGACCGATCACATGGCCCAGGACGACGCCCACGCCATCAGCCTGCTGCGCCGGGCGGTGGCGCGCCTGAACCGGCGCAAGACCATCGATCTCGATCTCGCACCGGCGCGGGAGCCCGCCTATCCGGCCAAGGACATCTACCGCATCATCCCGGCTGACACCCGCCAGCCCTTCGATATCCGCGAAATCATCGCCCGCATCGTGGACGGATCGGAATTCGACGAGTTCAAGGCGCTGTACGGCACCTCCCTCGTATGCGGTTTCGCCAGGCTGCACGGTTACCCGGTGGGCATCATCGCCAACAATGGCATACTGTTCAGCGAGTCGGCCGTAAAGGGCGCGCACTTTGTCGAACTCTGCGCCCAGCGGCGGATCCCGCTGGTCTTCCTGCAGAACATCACCGGTTTCATGGTCGGCAAGCAGTACGAGGCCGGCGGCATTGCCCGCCACGGAGCCAAGATGGTCCACGCCGTGGCCTGCGCCGACGTACCCAAGTTCACGGTGATCATCGGCGGCTCCTTCGGCGCCGGCAACTACGCCATGTGCGGCCGCGCCTACGACCCCCGCTTCATGTTCATGTGGCCGAACGCGCGCATCTCGGTGATGGGCGGCGAGCAGGCGGCAGGGGTACTGGCCACAGTCAAGCAGGACCAGCTCGCACGCGACGACCGCGAGATGAGCGAGCAGGAGGAGCGCGCCTTCAAGCAACCCATTCTCGACCTGTATGAAAAGCAGGGGCATCCCTACTACGCCTCTGCGCGCCTCTGGGACGACGGGGTTATCGACCCGGCTGACACGCGAACCGTGCTCAGCCTGGCGCTGTCTGCCAGCCTGAACGCCCCGGTACCGGAATCCCGCTTCGGCGTGTTCCGGATGTAACTGAACGGACTTCACGATGGAAATGAGCATGGATACGGAAACGGTACAGACCCGCATCGACGCGCGTGGCGTGGCCAGCGTGGTGATCAATCGGCCCGACAAGCACAATGCTTTTGATGACGGCATGATCCGCGACCTGCGCCGGGCCTTTGGCGCGCTTGCAACGGACGACGCCGTGCGCATCATCGTGCTGAGCTCCAGCGGCAGGCACTTCTCGGCCGGCGGCGACCTGGCCTGGATGCAGCGCATGACGGACTATGACCGGGAGCATAACCTGGAGGACGCCGAGGACCTTGCGGGCATGCTGCTGGACCTCAGACAGGCTCCCCAGCCGACCATTGCGCAGATACAGGGCGCGGCTTTCGGCGGCGCCGTTGGCCTGGTCAGCTGCTGCGACATCGCGGTTGCCGCGAGCACCGCCCGCTTTGCGCTGTCGGAAGTCCGCATCGGCCTGATACCCGCGACCATCGGACCCTACGTGGTTGCCGCGATCGGTGAGCGCGCAGCGCGCCGCTTTTTCGTGACCGGCGAGGCCTTCGATGCCCACAGCGCTTTGCGCCACGGCCTGGTCAGCGAGGTGGTCGCACCCGAAGACCTGGAGAGCAGCGTGCAGGAGCTGTGCGACACCATTCTGGACAACGGCCCACAGGCGGTTCGCGCGGCCAAGGACCTGATCACCGAGATCTGCGGCGTGCCGGCCACGGATGCCCTGATCCGCGAAACCTGCCGCCGCATCGCCGACCTGCGCGTGTCCGAGGAGGGCCAGGAGGGTCTGCAGGCCTTCCTCGAGAAGCGTCCACCGTCCTGGCGGGCCCGGGAGGAGAGCGACGCATGATTACCAGGCTGCTGGTTGCCAATCGGGGGGAGATTGCCTGCCGCGTGATCAGGACCGCGCGGCGCATGGGCATTGCCACCGTAGCCGTCTTCTCGGACGCCGATGCCGACGCCATGCACGTGGCCCTGGCCGACGAAGCCATCTGGATCGGTCCATCGCCGGCTCGGGAGTCGTATCTGCAGGGCGAGCGCATTGTCGAGGCCGCGCGCCGCACAGGCGCCACTGCCGTGCACCCGGGCTACGGCTTTCTTGCGGAAAACGCCGCCTTCGCCCGCCTCTGCGAGGAACGCGGCCTGCTGTTCATCGGGCCGCCGGCCAGTGCCATTGATGCCATGGGCTCTAAATCGACCGCCAAGACCATCATGGGCGAGGCCGGGGTGCCGCTGATACCCGGATATCACGGTGACGAGCAGTCGCTATCGCTGCTGCGCAGCGAGGCCCGGGACATCGGCTATCCGGTGCTGCTCAAGGCGGTCGCCGGCGGCGGCGGCAAGGGCATGCGCATCGCAGAGAATGACGACGAGTTCGAGACAGCGCTGCAGGCCGCCATGCGCGAGTCTGCGGCCAGCTTCGGCGACGACCGCATGCTGGTGGAGAAGTACCTCGCCAGGCCGCGCCACGTTGAAGTCCAGGTATTCTGCGACAACCACGGCAATGCCGTCTATCTCGCCGAGCGCGACTGCTCCGTGCAGCGCCGCCACCAGAAAGTGCTGGAAGAGGCGCCGGCCCCGGGCGTCGGCGAAGACCTGCGCCGGGCCATGGGTGAGGCTGCGGTCAATGCGGCCCGCGCCATTGACTACCGCGGCGCGGGCACCGTCGAGTTTCTGCTCGACACGGACGGCCACTTCTACTTCATGGAGATGAATACGCGGCTGCAGGTGGAGCACCCGGTCACCGAGATGATCACGGGGCAGGACCTCGTGGAGTGGCAGCTGCGCGTCGCCGATGGCGAGGCCCTGCCGCTGGGGCAGGAAGATATCCGCCTGGACGGTCACGCCTTCGAGGCGCGTGTCTATGCGGAGGACCCGGCGCAGGATTTCATGCCGGCCACGGGGCGCATCAGCCAGCTGATCCTCCCGGACGAGAACGAGCATGTGCGGATCGACACCGGCGTGCGCAGCGGCGACACGATCAGCCCGTACTACGACCCCATGATTGCCAAGCTCGTCGTCTGGGACAGAACGCGGGAGCAGGCGCTGAACCGCCTGCGCCTTGCGCTGCGGGATTTCCATGTCGCCGGCACCGTGACCAACCTGGACTTTCTCTATCGGCTCATCGAGATTGACGCCTTCGCCGCGGCGGAAGTCGACACCGGCTTTATCGAACGTCACGAGGCCGCGATCTTCACGACACTGGAAACCGACGCCAGCGGCGACCTGGCCAGCAGCGCGGTCGCTGTCCTGCTGGCGCGCCAGCACCAGCGGCAGCAGGCGGCGGGAAGCAGCAGTGACCCGGACAGCCCCTGGCGGCTTGCCAGCGGCTGGCGCATGAACACGCCCTGCACACACCGGCTGACGCTGTCCGCCCACGGCAGGATACACAGCCTGCAGGTGGAACAGCGGGCGCACGACTTCCTGGTCACGAACGCCGCATGTACCCTGAGGGTCGCGGGTAGCCTGTCAGGCTCACGGCTGGACATCGAGATCGACGGCCACCGGCGGCGCGGCCTGCTGGTGCACAACGACAACCGCTACTCTCTGGTCTTCCCCGGCCACACGGTCGAGTTTCATGAGGTCGACGAGCAGCACGCCGCGGGCGAGGACGGCACCGACGGGGGTCTGAGCGCGCCGATGAATGGCACCATCGTGACGCTGCTGGTGGAACCGGGCGACAGCGTGGCGGCGGGCACACCGCTTCTGATCATGGAGGCCATGAAGATGGAACACACAGTGCGAGCCCCGACAGACGGCACCCTGGAGTGCTTCCTGTTTGCGCCCGGCGATCTGGTCGACGGCGGCGCCAACCTCGCTGACTTTGCCGCGGCTCAGGCAGACGCATGAGCGCGCGCGCAGAACGTCAGGTGTCAATCGTCGAGGTCGGCGCTCGCGACGGCCTGCAGAATGAGCGGCAGCCTGTATCGCTTGCGACCAAACTCGCCCTCATCGACGATCTCGCCGCGGCGGGCCTGCGCACCATCGAGGCGGGCAGCTTCGTGAACCCCGCGGTAATTCCGCAAATGGCCGACAGCGACGCACTGTTCGCGGCGCTGACGCGTGTACCCGGTGTCACCTACACGGCGCTGACCCCGAACACGCGCGGGCTCGAGCGCGCCCTGGCCGCAGATGTCGATGAGGTCGCCGTGTTCGCCGCCGCCTCCGAAACCTTCTCGCAGCGCAATATCCGCTGCAGCATTGCCGAGAGCTTGCAGCGCTTTATGCCAGTACTGGAGCAGGCAGGCGCTGCCGGCGTTCCCGTCCGTGGCTATGTCTCCTGTGTACTGGGCTGCCCCTACGAAGGCGATATCAGCCCTGAAGCCGTTCTCGGCGTCACCCGCGATCTTCTGGACATGGGCTGCTACGAAGTATCCCTGGGCGACACCATCGGCGTGGGCACTCCCGGGCACATGCAGGCCCTCCTCGACGTGCTGCTGGCAACGATACCCGCGACACAACTCGCTGCGCACTGCCATGACACCTACGGCCAGGCACTGGCCAATGTCCTGATTGCAGTGCAGTGCGGCCTGCGCCGCATCGATGCCGCGGTAGCGGGGCTCGGCGGCTGCCCCTTCGCCCCCGGCGCCACCGGCAACGTGGCCACCGAGGACATCGTCTATATGCTGCACGGCATGGGCTTTGACACCGGCGTTGACCTCCAGCGCCTGATCGCGGCGGGTAACACCATATCGGCGGCGCTGGCGCGGGAGAACGGTTCCCGGGTCGCCACCGCCATCACGCGGCGTGAGCACGGCTGAGTCGGGATCGCGATGCTGGCCCTGTGGTAATCTCACCCCATGCCAGTCACCCGGGGGACGCCCCTACGTAACGCCACCGCACTGCTCACCTGCGTCTCCGCGGTGGGACAGATATCGCTGCTGTGGGTTCTGGACCTCGGCTCCGCGGTTCTCGGCGTGGCCTTTGCCGGCTGCCTGTACCTGATGCTCGCACTGGGACTATTCGGCGTTTCGCGCTTTGCGCTGTTCCTTGCCGGAGTGCTCCCGGGGGCCCGGGCGCTGACTGCCTGGAACCCACTGCCGGTGCTTGCCTGGGAGCAGTTGCGCACCACTGGCGACCTCGTCATTGCAATACTGGCCCTGTGTCTCCTGTGGCGGGCGCGGCATGCGCCGACGCACTGAGCACTCCGTGCATCCACGCAGCTCGGGGCGATATACTCCCCTGACCCCGTCGGTGGACTGACAACGTGATAGACCCTGTCATCATCTCCACAGCCCTGGTTGCCGGCATGCTTGCGCGCGCGGCACGGCTCCCCGCACTGATTGGCTATCTGGCCGCCGGTTTCGTCCTGCATGAACTGCAGGTGCAGGGCGGCGAGGTGCTGGCCGTCATGTCAGAGATCGGCATCACGCTGCTGCTGTTCACCATCGGTCTCAAGCTGCAGGTCAGGGACCTGCTGGCCACCCGCATATGGGGCACAACCCTGCTGCATATGGCGGCGACCCAGCTGTTCTTCCTCCTGGTTCTTCTGCTGGCCGGCTGGATATTCCCGGACAGCGGCCTCGGCATCGGTCCCAGCCTGGTGATCGCCTTTGCCCTCACCTTCTCCAGCACAGTCTTCGTCATCCAGATCATGCAGGAAAGGGGTGAGATGGCATCGAGGCACGCCAACGTCGCCATCGGCATCCTCATCATCCAGGACCTGGCTGCCGTACTCTTTCTCGCCTTTTCCGCGGGCAAGGTCCCCGAGCCCGCCGCGGTCTTGCTGCTTCTGCTATGGCCTCTGCGCCGGCCGATCATCCATCTGCTGTCGCTGGCGGGTCACGGTGAACTGTTCACGCTTGCCGGGCTCACGCTGGCCCTGCTCGGTGCCGAGGTGTTCGAAAGTGTGGGCGTCAAAGGCGATCTCGGCGCGCTGATCATTGGCGCCGTACTCGCGGGGCAGCAGAAGGCGAAGGAGCTGGCGCGCAATCTTCTGCAGCTCAAGGACCTCTTCCTGGTCGGCTTCTTCCTGTCCATAGGCCTCGACGGCTGGCCCGCAAAAGAAGTCATGATCATTGCCGTGGCAATCGGCGTTCTCGCGCTGCTCAAGCCGCTGCTCTATTTCCCGCTGCTGACGCGTCTGCACACCCCACCGCGCACGGCGCTGCTCGCGTCCGGCGCACTGGCCAATCACAGCGAATTCGGACTGATCGTCATCGCCCTGGCGGCCAGTGCCGGCTGGGTCGCGCCGCACTGGAGCGGTGCCATGTCCATCGCCATTGCCGTCAGTTTTGTTCTCGCCTCGCCGCTGAATGCCGCGTCGCACAGCCTTTACCGGCGCCTGCGGCAAAGGCTGCGGCGCTTCGAGTCACCGCTGGTGAAGGCCTCGGCTCCGGAGACCCGGGACGTTCGCATCCTGGTACTGGGCATGGGCAACATAGGCACGGGGGCCTACGAGTCGATCGCGCAGCGCTATGGCTGGCAGGTGCTGGGCGTGGACGACAACGACCGCAAGCTGGCCGAGCACCGCGCAATGCACCGCCGAGTCGCTGCGGCCGACGCCAGTGACCCGGATTTCTGGTCGCGGGTGAACCTGGGGGAAGTGGAGCTGATCATGCTGGCGCTGACCAACCACCGTGAGAACATGCTCGTGGTCAGGATGCTGGACAATCTGGGGTTCAAGGGCGAGATAGCCGCCGTGGTCCGCTTTGCCGAAGAAGCCAGGGAGCTTGAGGATGCGGGTATTTCGGCGTTCAACCTGTACGCAGAGGCCGGTTCGGGCTTCGCCGCCCACGCCGCCAGCCTCCTGGACCGCCCCCGGGTGTCGCTGGCGAAGGCCAGCTGACGCGGGGCAGCCCGTCAGGCGTCGAGGTCGGGAATGATCTCGTCCTTGAGCTGGGCTATGCAGTCCTTCAGGCGCAGCTTCTCCTTCTTCAGTCGCTGCAGCAGGATGTGGTTCTGATAGGGGAATCCCTGCATTTCCGTGATCTTGTTGTCGAGTGACCTGTGCCGCGCCTGCAGCTGGCGCAATCGCATTTCCGGCGTCATTACTTCATTGGCCGCCGGCGCTCCCGAATCCGGTCCCTGTCCCTTACCCGGCGGCCAGCGCATACCATCCTGCCATACATGTCATCTCCCAACCGATGTCTGACACTATACGCACCGGCCGTCGCGACACAAGCATCACGCCAGCGCATCGAGCAATTGCCGCCACAGGCGGGCGCCGCCGTCCGCGACCGCGAGGAAGTGCGGACTGAGCAGTGTATCCCGGGCGTTGTAGCGCAGCGGCCGGCCGTCGAGGCCGAGCACGGCACCACCTACCGATTCGAGTATGGCCTGTCCGGCCGCGACATCCCATTCACTGCAGGGCGAGAAACGCGGATAACAATCTCCCCCGCCATCGGCGAGCTGCGTAAACTTCAGTGCACTGCCGCTGTCCAGGCGTTCGATCGGGCCGGCCCGCGACGCCAGCAGTGTGAGGGTCCTGTCCAGTCGGGCATTGCGATGACGGCGACTGGCAAGGACGGTAATCCCGCTCTCTTCTGCAAAGGGCCGCGGCCTCAGCTCCCGGCGCCCCCAGTGCCCGTCCGTGCGCTCGCAGCGCCAGCCGCTGTCGCCGGGAATACCGAGATAGGCGACCCGCTCAAGGGGCAGGTAGAGGATGCCCAGACGCGGCACGCCACTTTCCACAAGCGCCAGATTGACGGTGAACTCGCCGCTGCGATCGAGGAATTCCCGCGTACCGTCAAGAGGGTCTACCAGCCACAGCCGGTTCCAGCCGTGGCGCTGTGCCATGACCTCCCGCGGCGATTCCTCGGACAGCACGGGGATATCCGGCAGGAGACGCCGCAACCCCTCGACCAGGCAATGGTGCGCAGCAACATCCGCACGGGTAATGGGCGAATCGTCGGACTTTTCCCGGTACTCGTCTGCCCGGGTCCCGTGATACTCACTGACAATGAGATCACCGGCATCCGAGCACAGCGAAAGCAGCGCATCCAGAGTATGTGGGGCCAGGGGACTGTGGGTCGACGTGGTCATAGCGGTACACTATACCATCGGGGTCACGCCGCCCCGGCAGTGCCTGGCCGCACGACAGCTGCGCCGGCGGCAGCCCCGGGGCCAGAGCGACCCGTGAAAGGAAAGAAATGATCAACTGGGACGACATAGACACCGTACTGCTGGACATGGACGGCACCCTGCTCGACCTGCAGTACGACAATCACTTCTGGCTGGAGTACCTGCCCGCGGCCTATGCCAGGGAACGCGGGCTGTCGGTTGAGAGCGGCAGGGCCGAACTCCTGGAGAAACTGGATTCCATTCGCGGCCAGCTCGCCTGGTACTGCCTGGACCACTGGTCCGAGCAGCTGCAGATGGACATTCCTGCGCTGAAGCGGGAAATCCGGCACATGATCCGCATCCGGCCCTTTGCGCTGGAGTTCCTCCAGCGCCTGCACGGGGGTCCGAAAACCACCGTCCTGGTCACTAACGCGCACCCGGTGACCCTGGAAATCAAGATGACGGAGATCGATATTCGCCCCTGGTTCGACCACATTGTGGTCTCGCACCAGTTCGACGCCGCAAAGGAACAACAGGCCTTCTGGGAGCGTTTCCAGCGCCAGCATCCATTTGACCCGGCGCGAACCCTGCTCATCGACGATACGGAAAGCGTTCTTGATGCCGCGCGGGAATACGGCATCACCCACCTCCTGACCCTCCTGCAGCCCGACAGCGGTCGCAGCAAGCGCATCGATACGCGTTTTCCGGGGATCCATCACTTCGATGAGATCATGCCGGCCCTGCTGTCAGCGTGAGCGCTGTGCAGAAAAGCGGCGTGCGTCTCGACAAATGGCTCTGGGCCGCCCGCTTCTTCAAGACACGCAGTCTGGCAAAGGCGGCGATTGAGGGCGGCAAGGTGCAGCTCGACGGCAGCCGCGTCAAGGTTTCCAAAGAGGTCAGCGCTGGCGACCGGCTGAAGATCCGCCAGGGCTGGGACGAAAAGGAGGTGACAGTTATCGCCGTGACCGACCAGCGCCGGAGCGCCACCGAGGCGCAGGCCCTGTACGAGGAGAGTCCGGAGAGCATTCAGCGTCGTGAAAGCGCCGCCGCGGCGCGCAAGGCCGCTGGCGGCATGCTGGAGCGGCCCGTGCGCAAGCCGAACAAGAAGGAGCGCCGCCAGATTCACCGATTCCGCGATGTCTGAGCCCCGATCATGAGACCGCAATCCAGCTGGGAAAAGGAGCCGTAGAATAGGTCACACCGAATAAAAATTACGCTACTATTGCCCCATGTTTTCTGAAATCCCAGCAATACGCCCCGACACCCGTCTGCTCGATGAGGTGGACGATGGTCGCAGCATCCGTGAGCTGTCCTCCGAGGAACTGCTGCAGCTGGCAGAGGACCTCCGGGCCTACCTGCTGTACAGCGTCGGCCAGTCCGGCGGGCACTTCGGCGCCGGCCTTGGCGTGGTGGAGCTGACCATCGCCCTGCACCACATCTACAACACACCCCACGACAGAATCGTCTGGGACGTCGGCCACCAGGCCTATCCGCACAAGATCCTCACCGGTCGAATGCAGCGCATGCACAGCATGCGACAGGCAGGTGGGCTGTCGGGCTTCCCGAAGCGCAGCGAGAGCC
>JAWLGG010000529.1:0-2665 GCA_041685155.1 Chromatocurvus sp. | reverse complement strand
TAGTTGGAGTATAATTTGCTTTATTTATTGCTGAGAAAACTTATTCCAAGCCAGTTGCTGAGGATATGGTATGAAAGCGAAGAACGTTGTGATGATGGTGGCCCTCATGGCGCCGGGGGTGACCTCGCCATGCCGATTACGGCGAACATTACCAGCATAGTAGGCACCTGGGGCAATGTTGACCCGGTGTCGGTAGACGGCGCGGGCACGTCGACCATTACGTAGGGTACCCCCGCGTCACAGGCCGGCCCCAGCGGCTATGTGTTCGAAAGCGTTGCCTTGCCCGCCGGCCCGTTCACTGCCGGGGACGACTTCACGCTGGGTACCTTTACCCACAATAACTTCCCGATTTTCGCGCCCTCCCTGGAATCTGCGGACCTTTCTGTGGATATCGAGGGGACCTTCTCCGACGGTACAGAAAGCACCTCCTTCAGCCTGACGTCCGTGTTCAGCTTCGATCACTTCGAAACGCCGAACAACGTCAGCACCTGCGCAGCGGGCGGCGTCTCGCCATGCCCGGATCTGGTCACCCCGACGCAGAATGCTGGCGCCTCGACGACCCTGCAGATTGGCGATAATATTTTGGGTTTCAACCTTTCGGGTTTTCAGGTGGAGGGAGAGAATTTCGACAGTTTCCTCACCCTTGAAAACCAGGCGAACTCGGCCGATCTGCGCGCATCCTTCAGTGTGCGGCCGAGTCTCGTTCCGGCCCCTTCAACCCTGAGCCTGATGGCTCTCTGCCTGCTTCTGCTGGCGCGCAGGGTCTCTCGAGCATAGGCCAGGATAGTCGGTCGAACCCAAGCCAGGATAGTAAGCAGACATGAAAGGAATCACGGCCGTACTCAGCGCCAGCCTGCTGGCGCTGAGCCTTGCCGGCCAGGCTCTTGCAGCCCCCGTCTTGCAGCCCCCGTATTGAAGCCGGCCCAGCCCGGCGGATCCAACCAGGTTGGAATCTTCGGTGGCAATTATTTCGGTCTGCTCGGTATCAGCGGCAACGCCAACGAAGGCCTTGCCCCGGGCGGCTTCACCGAGAGCGATTTTCTCGACTCCGTCCTGGCGGCGGACCACGCGAGCATCGTGCGCTGGTAGTTCGGAGTTCGGCGCACCGCCCACCGGCGACTGGGCCGGTATCCCGCTGGTCGGTCAGGAAATCACCTTTCCCGCAGCCATCGCAGTCGTGAATAGTACGAGCGATAACGGAAAACTGTTCGATAGCCTCTGGGTCGAATGGACCGGCGGCACGCTGAACTTTGTCAGGGAGGATGGCGGTACGTACACCCTCCCGGCGGAGCTGTCTGGCGACCTGTTCCGGCAGGTCAGTTTCATGCCCAACAGAGTCGCTCCGGTTCCGGTTCCAGCCCCCACCACAATGGCGATGTTCAGCCTGGGCCTCCTCGGGCTGGGCTTCTTGCTGCGCCGTCGCCCCGTCAGTCCTCCTTGATCAGATGCATTCCCCGCAGCGCCTTGCGCGTGAGGTGGGGCAGTAACAGGTGCGGAGGCATGCGCAGGGCGTGACCGCGCACGTACAGCGCCAGGCGCGCCGGACCGCACCAGCGGTCGTTGCAGGTCTCGTGAACAGGTAGAAGCCCGCGCTCGAACGTCGCGTCCATCAATACCTTGGGCATGGCAGGCTTCAGGTGCTGGAGTTCGCGTGCGATGTCTTCCGGGATAGTCGTATCCAGGCAGCGCTGCAGGTAGCGCAGTGCATAGTACAGCGGCCGCTCCAGGTTCAGCACCCGGGCGCGGGTCAGCAACAGGTCCCAGTCTTCCGCGCTGTTCATGCAGTGGTCCACCAGGTCCCGCAGGTCGAACAGGTCGCGCAGACCCTTGTCGAACTCCCCGTCGTGGAACAGGTGCACCGCGCTGTGCAGGATCATGTCCGGCGGGCAGAGCACGCGCACATCGTCGCGTCCGGGGCAGGGGACTGAGGCAGCGAGAAGCAGGTCGGGGTCCGGTGTCAGGCGCGCGGTGTCGGGCACCAGGTTGTGGTGAATGTCGATCACGCTGCGCCGGGCAATGTGGCTCATCGGCGGCAGCTCGTGCATCCACTGCCGGTAGTAGCGCTCGTCGTAGGCGTTCTGCTGGCCGGCCGTCCAGCCATGGGTCATGGCGGCGATTTCCGTGCGGCGCAGTGCCTCGCGGGGCACCAGCAGGTCGAAGTCGCTGAAGACGCGGCAGCGCCCTGGCGGCAGCTCGGCCATCTCGTAGGCGGCGCCCTTGAGCAGCACCAGGGGCAGGTCGACGGATGCCATCATCGCCGCGAGGTGTTCCACCTCCCAGCGCACCGCCACCTGCTGGCGGTCGCGCAGCGTGAGCGCCGCCCGCAGGTGGCGCCTGGCGGCATCGGGCACGCTGTCGTAGAGCCCTTCTTCCTGCAGGCGCGTGGCCAGCCGCACCATCAGGGCCGAGACACGCGCCTGGCGCAGGGCCACTTCCCACTCCTTCACGCCGAAACCGCGGCACCGTTCCGGTTTGAGCAGCAGGTCGATCAGCAGGCAGGCGGGCAGCATCAGGCGGCGGAGGCGTCGGCGAGCTGGTTGAGGGTGGCGATGGCGTGCTCCATGTCGCTGTATTCCAGCTGGTAGCCCTCCAGCCCTTCGGCCAGGTCGGCCAGGAGCTCGAAGCCACGCCCGGCGAGCAGGCTGTAGTTGAACGCGTTGTCCAC
>JAWLGG010000528.1:0-2673 GCA_041685155.1 Chromatocurvus sp. | reverse complement strand
CAGCCAGGGCGACAGCGTGCTGGAGCCGTCCAGGGGGTCGAGGCCGTTGCGGGTTTCCTTGTAGGAGAGAATGCGCTGCTCGTCGCTCACAAACTGCTGCAGGCGCCGTGTGCCCGCGGCTGCGCCACCGCGCAGGGGCAGCGCTGCACTCGGCCGCGCCGCCGCCGGCGGAATGTCGTGGAAGTCGGCCGCCGGGGGCGGCGGCAGTTTCGCCGGCGCCGGAAGGGGCGGCGTGAAGGGCAGGGGCTCCACCGCGCGCCGGAAGGGCGTGAACTGGCCGGGCATGCTGGCGAGCGTGAAGGGCAGTGCGGTCTCCGCGAACAGGGTGTTGCCGCGGTGAACCTGCACCGGAACGTTCAGTTTATCGCGCAAGGTGCGCACTGCCGAGGCTTCGTACCAGCCCGGTGTGCGCGAGGTTCCCACCCGCTCGATGCCGAAACGCCGCACGAGATCCGGGATGACCAGCTCGGGGGACCCATGCAGAACCAGCAGATCCTGCCCCAGGGCAGCGAGGTCGTCGCGCAGGGCAATCAGGTTTTCCGTGAGAAACCGCTCGCGCTGCGCGCCGATGCCGTGCTGATTGCACCATGGCCGGTTGCGCGGCCACAGGTAGACCAGCAGCAGCTGGCTGGCGTGGATATGCTCGAGCAGGGCCGGGTTGTCCTGCAGCCGCAGGTCGTTCTGGAACCAGTACAGGTGTCGCATGGAGACTCCGGAGATGTACGCAGGGAAGGTACGCTATCCGGACCCTGGCAGATTGCCGGGCGCCTCGTCCAGGCGCCGGTCCAGCGCGCGCAGGCGTTCGCGCAGCCGCTGGTTCTCGCTGCGCAGGTCCCTGACTTCCCGGTCGCGACCCGTTACCGGCAAGGTAACGGTCGTGCGCTCCAGCGTGGGGGCGGGCATCTTCTGCAGCTGGGCACTGTGCTCCGCTGTCAACAGGTCGACTGCGGTTGCCGCCGTTGCCAGCAGCAGTGCCGCGCTCAATACCAGGGTGAGGAGGCGCCGGATGCGATGCCCCGCGGTGCTGCCCCGCCCTGCGACGGGAGCCGAGGTCCCCGTCGCAGCCGCCCGGCGCACAGGGCGCCGCGGTGTCCGCACGGGCCGGTCGCCGGCGGCGGGTGGCACCTGCAGCCACAGGTTCTTGCGCGGCGCGGCAACGGGTTCAGCCCCTTGGTCGGCGCGCCCGGTTTTCTCCCGAATCAGGCGGTTGAGGGCCTGCACCCGGTCCGCGTCGATGGTGGTGCTGGCGTTCATACGCGGGCGCAGATATTGCCGCGGCCGCGGGCCTTGGCGTGGTAGAGGTGGGTGTCGGCGCGCTGCAGGAGGTCCGTCTCCGCATCGCCCTGAGCGTACTGTGCAATGCCAATGCTGAGGTCGGGGCGCAGGTGCGTGCTGTCTTCGGTCAGGGAGAAGGCCGCTGCGGGCATGTCCTTGAGACGACTGCGGATGCGCTCGGCGGTGCAGCGCGCGGAAGTGAGATTGGTCGAGGGCAGCAGAATGGCAAACTCGTCGCCGCCGTAACGGAAGACCATGTCTGACTCCCGGGTGACCGACGTAAAGATCTCGGCCAGGGTTCTCAGGGTGTGATCGCCGCTCAGGTGTCCGAGGCGATCATTCAGGTCCTTGAAGTGATCCACATCGATCAGCATCATCGACAGTGCCAGGCCGTGACGATGCGCCTTGCTCAGCTCCTGCGCCAGCCGCGCGTCCAGGGACTTGCGGTTGAGCAGGCCGGTGAGTCCGTCGTGCATGGCCTGGCGCTGATAGGATTGCAGGTCCTGGGCCATTTTCAGGTAGTGGCAAAGGCAGATGAAGGCCCGCTCCATGATGAGCAACTCGGTTTCGCTGAAGCGCTCCCGGCGCATCATTGTGAGTGTGCCCAGCGACGCATTCTCCAGTACCAGGCGGTAGGTAACGTTGTGATGACGGGGCTGTCCCAGGCTCAGCGGTTCGACGTCCATCAGGTCCTCGCCGTTGTAGGAAAGGCCTTCACCCATGCCGTGGGTTTCCGCCCAGCCCAGGAAACGCTCCAGCAGCATGCTCACGGTCACGCTGCCAAGCAGGCGCTCATGCAGGGACAGCAGTCGTTCTGCGACCGTCAGCGGGCGGACATCTTCCGTGCTGCGCGGCCGGGGCTGCGAGGCCGTGACAGGCGCCTTGTTGGCGACAGCGACTTTCAGTGTTGGCGTCTTGCTCATGGGTCTGTGCGCTCGACATCAGTGGCGGAGACCTGTGTCATGCAATGAGCATGCCATGGTTTTCAGGTGGGGTTTTTGCGCGAAGTTCTCAGGAAAAGCGGGGTTTTCGGTGATTTACGACGACGAACAAGCGGATCAAGCCAGTGGTGGTGTCGGCCGATTGTCGCCGCCCCATGGGTGCCCTTGCCGCCACGTCAATTTATTGTCGGGTCGGGCTCAGGCCTTGCCCAGGGAGTGGCGTCCGGCGCTCTGCTCGGCAGTGCCGGCGCCGGAGTAGAGGCGTGGCGATCGCTCGCTGTGCCGCAGGATATCCAGCGCCTGGCGGATGCGTTCCTGCATGCGGTGTATCAGGCTGCCGTTTTCACGGTTGAGCTGATCGCAGGTCTCGCCCAGGGCGCGCAGTGCGCTGCGCCGCTGTTGCAGGCTGAGCGTGGACGACGCCGGGTCCGCAGCCCCGGGGTCGTCGAGGGTCGCG